>DAOWIV010000286.1 GCA_030640725.1 Methanosarcinales archaeon
CCTCGCTCTGGTACTCAAGAAACAGTTCAGCAACGACATGTGACTCGATCATCTCGATTCCGGGTATCAATTCGGACTCCTCAAGCCCGATGATGTCAGCAGCAAGCTGGCAGCACTTGAACTCCACCCCAAATCTAATACACTCCTCAATCTTCGCATCGTACACGGGTGCGCCGCGGTGCTTTCCTGCTTTGCCGAGTACAACTCCCATCGGACCCCACAGGATCACTATGACGTCAAGCCCCTTCTTCCGGTAGTATTTTGCAAAACGCAGGGTCTCAAGCGGGCTTGTGCTCTCGTAGACCATGTTCTTCAAGAGCAACAGAACCCGTTTGACTTCAGGCATCGTCCTTCTTTTCCTTTATCGCGGCGTGTGCTGCCGCAATTATTGCTGCAGGCACCCTGAATGGAGAGCAACTGACATAATCAAGCCCGGCGCGATGGCAAAACTCAACTGACGCGGGATTGCCTCCGTGTTCGCCGCATATCCCAATCTTAAGATCCGGTTTTGTGCTGCGCCCCTTCCGGACGCCCATCTCGACCAGTTTGCCGACCCCATCCTGATCGATTGTCACGAACGGGTCTGACTCGAGAATACCCTCTTTTATATAAAACGGCAGGAACTTTCCGATATCATCCCTTGAGAATCCAAATGTCATCTGGGTCAGGTCGTTCGTCCCGAAACTGAAGAATTCCGCCTCTTCTGCAATCTCGTCAGCGGTGACCGCAGCTCTCGGAATCTCGATCATCGTTCCGACCAGATACTTGATATCCATGCCGCAACGCTTCATCACTCCCTCTGCAGTCTTGATGAGCCGTTCCTTTGTGAATTTAAGCTCGTTTATGTGTCCGACGAGCGGGATCATGACCTCTGGAATGACCTTATACCCATCTCCTGCAAGCTCAGCAGCCGCTTCAAAGATCGCCTGCACCTGCATCTCGTAGATCTCAGGGTATGTGATCCCGAGCCTGCATCCCCTGTGCCCGAGCATCGGATTGGTCTCGTGCAGGCTCTGTATGCTGCCTTTCAGCTCGTCCAGCCCGATATTCATGCTGGCTGCGGTCTCTTTGATCTCTTCCTCAGTCTTTGGGAGAAACTCGTGAAGCGGGGGGTCGAGCAGCCGTATTGTGACCGGATGATCCTTCATGACTTCAAATATCCTGATGAAGTCCTCTTTTTGCATCGGCATGAGTTTTTTGAGGCATTCCTTTCTCGATTCCTCACTTCCGGCAAGTATCATCCGCTGCACGATCGGAAGCCGGTCCTCGCCAAAGAACATGTGCTCAGTCCTGCAGAGACCGATACCCTCTGCACCGAAGTCCCTTGCAACCTTACTATCGTGCACAGTGTCCGCGTTCGTGCGAACGCCAAGTCTCTTCGCATCTGTCGCCCAGTCCATGATCGTCTTGAAGTCGCCGGTCATCTCAGGGTCGATTAAGTCTGTTTTGCCGAGAATGACTTCCCCGGCATCCCCGATCACGTTTAGCGTGATGTAATCGCCCTCATTCACCACAATATCGCCAACCGTGAAGCGGTTTGCCGCCACCTCCACATCGATATCGTTGCATCCGACGACGCAGCACTTACCCATGCCCCGCCCAACGATTGCGGCATGGCTTGTCATCCCACCGCGTGCAGTAAGTATCCCCTGTGAGGCGTGCATCCCGCCAACATCATCAGGCGATGTCTCAAGCCGCACCAGAACCACATCTTCACCTCTTCCGGCACATTCCAGTGCTCTTTGGGACGAGAAGACCACTCTTCCGACCGCCGCGCCGGGCGAGGCTGGTAATCCATTCGCGATCACTTTCACCGCTGCCTCCGGGTCAACCCTCTTATGGAGGAGCTGGTCAACCCGATTCGGATTGACGCGGAGAACCGCTGTATCCCGGTCAATCAAGCCCTCGTCGACCATATCCACGACGATCTTCACCGCAGCCTGTATGGTCCGCTTAGCCCCCCTTGTCTGGAGGATGTAGAGCTTGCCCGATTCGATTGTAAACTCCACGTCCTGAACCTCGCGGTAGTGCTTCTCAAGCCGGTCACGCACGGCTTCGAGCTCTCTATACATCTCGGGCAGTTCCTTCTTTAATTGACCAAAAGTATGAGGAGTCCTCAGACCAGCAACAACGTCCTCCCCCTGAGCGTTCATCAGATATTCACCATAGAACTCGTTCTTTCCTGTTGCAACGTCTCTTGTGAAGCAGACGCCGGTTCCTGAATCATCCCCCATATTCCCAAAGACCATCGTCTGGACATTCACCGCGGTACCAAGGTCGTGCGAGATATTATTGAGATTTCTGTACGTTATTGCCCGGTCCGTATTCCATGATTCAAATACAGAGTCGATCGTCATTTTTAACTGCTTTTCAGGGTCTTCAGGGAACTCTATGCCAGTATCCGCTATTATTATCTCCTTATATTTCGATACAAGATCTTTGAGGTCGTTGGAATCGAGATCTGTGTCCAGTTTGGTGTTGCGGAGTTTCTTCTTTGCTTCGAGAAATTGCTCGAACTTGCTGTGTTCCATCCCTAAAACGACGTCTCCGAACATCTGCACGAACCTTCGGTACGAATCGTACACGAACCGCTTATTTCCGGTCTTCTCTATAATTGCTGCCACGCTTTTGTCGTTCAGACCGATATTCAGCACGGTATCCATCATTCCAGGCATTGAGAAGGCTGCACCCGAACGTACCGATAGGAGCATAGGATTCTTTGCGTCGCCGAACTCCTTTTCTGTAATCTTCTCCAGACGGGCGAGATTTTGGGCGATTTCGCCCTCCAGACCCTCCGGATACGCGCCATCGTTTGCGTAGTAGTATCTGCAAGCTTCTGTAGAGATTGTGAATCCTGGCGGCACCATAATGCCAATATTCGTCATCTCTGCAAGATTTGCTCCTTTTCCCCCGAGGAGGCTTTTCATCTCAACACTGCCCTCGGCTTCCCCGTCGCCAAAGAAATAGACGTATTTTTTTGGTGCGTTATCCATGTTGCTTCCGTCCTCTAAACTCTAAATCGATATACTGGATTTAAGGTATACCTTCCGATATTACATTTTTGCATGTTAAGGTTTGTGCTTTTGGCAGTGGTGGCACCAACCTGACGCTGGCGCTTCGATCAATTGGGTCGTCGAAGCGAGCAATGGTGGCTATACCTGGTTTTTGGTCAGAGGGATCTGATGGCTGCGTACTGGGGTTACATGAGTCAGGCGACAGAAACGCCTGCAAACCCGAGGGGGTGCGATAACAAATATATACTACGACAGTATATCCACAACAGATGACCGACTCGAACAAATCCGATCTTGATTATAAAAGGCTTGGTCTTATGGCTGGGCTGGAGATTCATCAGCAACTCGATACCGCTTGCAAGCTCTTCTGCAAATGCCCGACGATGCTTCGGGATACGCGCGAATCAACTTACGAGTTTTTCAGATACCTGCGACCGACCAGGAGCGAGATGGGGGAGACTGATCAGGCTGCGCTTGATGAGGCAAAGGTTATCCGTAAATTTATATACAAAGCATATCCGAGCACCTGTCTGGTCGAGAACGATGAAGAGCCGCCCCGCGAGTTAAATGAAGAAGCGATCGATATCACGCTCATGACCGCCAAACTGCTGAATATGCAACCTGTTGACGAGATCCATATCATGCGCAAGCTCGTGATCGACGGCTCGAACACATCCGGATTCCAGCGCACATCGCTCGTTGCAACCGGCGGGCACTTTGAGACGTCGCACGGCAGGGTTGGCGTTGATGTGCTCTGCCTTGAGGAGGAGGCTTGCCAGCGGGTTGAGGAGCAGGAGGGTGCGGTTGTATTCTCGCTCGACCGCCTTGGCATCCCATTAGTCGAGATCGGCACCGCTCCGGACATCGTAACGCCAGCACATGCAAGAGAAGTAGCCGAGCACCTTGGCATGATCCTGCGCTCGACCGGGTTTGTAAAACGTGGAATCGGCACGATCAGACAGGACGTCAACATCTCGATTGCAGACGGTGCAAGAGTGGAGGTTAAGGGCGTGCAGGAGCTTGACCTGATAGAGACGATCGTGGAACAGGAGGCACTCAGGCAGGTCAGGTTGCTTGAGATCAGAGACGAATTACGTGGGCGCGGAGCATCGGTCGGTGAGGTTACAGACGTAACGCATGTCTTTGAGGGCACAAAGTCTGCGGTCGTCAAGAAGAAGATGGGGGGTGTGCTTGCTCTGCGTCTTTGCGGATTTGCAGGCATGGTCGGGGCTGAAATTCAGCCGGACCGCCGTCTCGGATCCGAATTTTCGGACCGGGCAAAGAAAGCGGGAGGCGGAGGCATATTCCACACCGATGAACTGCCCGGCTACGGGATCACCGAGACAGAGGTCGAGACATTGCGAACCAGTGTCGGTGCAGAGGCTGGCGATTGCGTGGTCATTGTCGCTGATGCGCACGACCGGGCAGTAAATGCGCTGCAGGCGGTCGTGCTGCGGGCAGAGCAGGCGCTCATTGGTGTGCCAGAGGAGACGCGAAAGATGCTACCAGCCGGCACCACCGCATTCCTGCGACCGCTCCCCGGCGCTGCGCGGATGTATCCTGAAACCGATGTGCCTCCTGTGCCGGTTGCCGGCAGAATCGATAAGATAACCACGCCCGAACTGTTATCCGAGCGAAAGGATCGTTATGTCGGGGAATACAACCTTTCAGATGATCTGGCTCGGCAAATTGTGTATTCGAGGCGTCTGGCGCTATTTGATGCTATTATGGATTCGGTGAGCGTGGATGGTTCTCTGGTGGTGCGAACCCTGACTGCAACCCTGACCGAACTTAAAAAAGAAGGCATCCCAATCGAACAATTACAGAACGGTAATTTTTTAGAGATGTTTGGCTTGATAGCGGATGGTAAAATTGCGAAAGAAGGTGTCATCGACATATTACGCCTGCTTGCAGAGCACCCTGATCGTTCGGCAGAAGATGCGGCAGCAAGCGCAGGTCTTGCCTGCGTGGATGAGAAACAGACCGAAGACGTGATTGTAAGGGTGGTTGCAGAGCGGCGTGATTTTGTGCGTGAGCGGGGAATGGGCGCGCTCGGTCCGCTGATGGGTGTGGTGATGCAGGAACTACGTGGCAAGGCGGACGGCAAGTTAATCAGTAAGATACTTACAGAAAAGATCAGAGAGGAGTTATCATGATCAACGTGAATAGATACAGGTGCGGATACTGTGGTGCATGTGTCTCGGTCTGCCCGATCGGCGCAATCGAACTCGTGGAGACGTGGATTGAGGTCGCGGATGACTGCACCGAATGCGGCGCGTGTGTGAGCGTATGTCCGATCGGAGCGATCGAGGTGCCACAATAATGACTAAAACGAATAAATACGACGTTGTTGTTGTTGGCGCAGGACCTGCTGGTTCGATTACTGCAAAGACCGCTGCTGCACGCGGGTGCAATGTATTGATGATCGAAAAGCGGCAGGAAATCGGAGATCCGGTCAGGTGTGCGGAGGGCGTTGCGAAACCTCAGCTTAGAGAGCATATACAACCGGATGAGCGATGGATCGCAGCCGAGGTCAAAGGTTCACGAATATATGCCCCTGACGGCACCTGTGTTGAGCTATCAGAAGATGTTTCGGGAGCGGAGGTCGGATACACGCTTGAACGCAAGCTATTTGACCGCGCGCTTGCCAGCGAGGCAGCCCTTGCCGGAGCAGAGATACGCGTCAAGACACGGGCGACAGGAGTGATCATGGAGGATGGATATGTCAAAGGTATCACGGCTATGCATCTTGGCGAGGAGTTTGAGGTTCGCGCAGATATCGTGGTCGGCGCAGACGGCGTTGAATCCAAGGTCGGGTGGTGGGCAGGCATCGACACCACGCTTCAGCCATCAGACCTTGAGACCGGTGCGCAGTTCCTTGTGGCAGATATTGACGTCGATCCGGATTACTGCGAATTCCATCTTGGAAATACGATAGCGCCATCCGGGTATCTGTGGGTCTTTCCAAAGGGGAATCGGTCTGCAAACGTCGGGCTTGCGATTAGCGGCGATGTATGCGGAAGTGGGAAACGCCCGATCGATATGTTGCGGGATTTTGTCGAAGAACGGTATCCTAACGGCAGGATCATTGAAATCGTGGTTGGCGGCGTGCCGGCATCCGGACCGCTCGATGAGATGGTCACAGACGGCTTTATGCTGGTCGGTGATGCAGCCCACCAGTCTGATCCACTCACAGGCGGCGGGATCATCAACGCGATGGATGCG
>DAOWIV010000007.1 GCA_030640725.1 Methanosarcinales archaeon
TAAAAGTGTAGTGTATATGCTGCGCGTTATTCCTCACTTAACCACGGAATCGATTGGTGGGTATTGTAATATATATGGCAACATATCAATTTAATATCATCTCACTGCAACGCGAGATACCAGAGACCCCACTATATCTCCTACTCAACTCATCCCGAATCTCTCTCATCATCCATACCGCATCAAATTTTTTGTTCTTCTTTATCATCAGGCTGTCACCACCCAAATAGGTGAGTCGCTCCATGAGCGGAAACCCACGCACGCGCTTATCATCCAATAGAAACGTGCGCAGGTGTTTCGAGCTTGAGCAGTGTTTGCTCCAGAGGTTCAAGAAGCAGCCTTCTTCGACCTGCTTTGGTGATCTTCCGAGTCGTTCTGTTATGATTTCGAGGTCGGATGGTGCCAGTGTCATTGATATTTCACTCTCCTCTGCGGGGTAAATGTGATTTGATTTTGGAGGTTGAACCGAATTTTATCCTGAAGCTTCTTTACTTCACCGCATACATTCATGTCACCATTCCCGAATAAATAAAAGAATGCGGTTGCATCTTGACCCACCTCTCTTCAACAACGCCAATTAAATTACCGCACCGGCATTTAACCTCATTTCCATCTCTGACGCTGTAATCCATGATTATCCGGTCATTCCAGCAGTGCCACACCCTGCCTTCCCCGATCTTCTGGTATTTAAAGATCTTTCTTTTGCATTTGGCACATTTTATTATTATCATCTATAATCATCCAGCCTCATGCTTTTATAGATTCTCTTAGCCAGGTTCCAGTAACGATCGGTACTGACTCTGCCTTTGCCATAAGCTTCATGCCAGCCGGCAGGAACCGGCATATCCCTGTACAATGATTTGCGTCTCGCTTCAAGCAGCATTCTTGGGGTTTTCATAAAATCAGCCCCGCAGATAACGTTGTTCCCTGTTTTGGATGATAACCACTTCAGCCATTTGAGTCCGGTGTAATCCCTCATTAAATGATGATCGAGAATCAACGTACCAACTTCCCGGGATAGTCGTTTAGCATTGCGCCACGCCCTTTTAGCCTGCTCTTTCGAGAGTTTATTGGGCATATAGAGAGGAGGTCCGTCAGCCAATACGATATCAGGTTCCCAGTCCAGTATTTGGGAGATGGCTTCGTCGTCAAGGAGTTGGGTATCAGAGGTGTGCACAAAGACGCAATCTTCCTCGATCCTTGTCATCATCACCGTCTGCGGATTATTACGTTTGCCCCCATGAGATACCGGTCTGGAAAAGGTCATCGCTCCGTGCGTTATACCTTCTGCAGAAGTCAAATCGTTCTTCAGGATAGTAGAAAGGGACTCTACTCGTTTTTCTTCGATCGGATGAAGATGATGCGGGTTCTTAGCCCATATCCTGACGTCCGGGTTTAATCCGGTTATTTTTTTAATGTTGAACTGATAAGGATTCGCATCCGCTAACGGAATGTGATCTCCATGAAAATGACTGATCACGATATCGGTTGCTTCTGACCATCGTTGCAGGATCTTCTTCTGTAGCCTCTCGTCCACTGCTACCTGAAAGGGGTGGGGAAGCAGCCCGTATCTGTTGTAACCCAGCGCTATACCCGGATCAATTAATATCCTCTGCTTCTCGGTCCTTACAAAACAGCAGAGACCTCTTACACCCAACGATTCAGTTCCTATGATCTCTATGTTCATGTTATCACTTTTATGATGTATCCGGGCGCTCTAAATCAGCCTCTCTCTTCCATGTTCATATAATCTTTCTTTGGCTCTTCGCTGTTTTATATGAGCGGATGGGGTTAAAATATCCCGGCCAGATATGCCGACGCGGATCTCGCCGCAGACCCCGGGTCAAGAAACCGGTCGGCGAGAATACTCCGGGCGATTACGCGAGGGCGGGGGGCATGGGGCATGGGGGCTTTTGAATAATGATGATCAAGACTGCAAATAAGTTTTTCAGGGAAATCCCGTTAATCCCTCACCAGAATCATCCATGATCCCCGTCTGACACCAGAAGCCCGGAAGGTATCCTCATGTTCGTAAAAGACCTGAAGAAGTGCAAGGAAATAATCGCAGGCGATAATACGACCCTGAGGGAGTTATTAAGCCATCGGAATGAAGATGTTTTTACAAGGTACAGTCTTGCTCACGCAACGGTGAAACCCGGCGAAATCACTCACGAACACAGGTTAAAAAGTTCGGAAGTCTACTATATACTGCAAGGAGAGGGAGAGATGTATGTAGACTACGAAAAAGAGAAAGTGCTTTCCGGACAGGTAATTTACATCCCTCCAAACTCGGTTCAGCGGATAAAAAATATTGGAACCTGCGAGCTGGTCTTTCTCTGCATCGTGGATCCTGCATGGAGAGCAGAAGATGAAGAGATTAAAGGACTGGCAGAATGAACAAATCCGCAAAAAACCGCAGGATCACCCGCTTCCGCCGACCACCGCGCTGCTCACAAGAATATGCGGCGAACCATCACTCACAGGCACGGTCTGCCCGCTCTTCCCGCACCATCCTGAATTAAACTTGAGATCGTTGCCGACAGCGGTTATATTCTTCAGGATCTCAAGCGTCTGCCCTGAAAGCGACACATCTCGCAGCATCTCGCATATCTCGCCATCTCGCACCACGAAACCAAGTTCCGCATTGAACTGGAAGATACCCTCACCGGTATTAACCTGCCCGCCGCGTGATCCTTTGAGATAAACCCCGTTCTTGAGTTCTTCTATTATTTCCTCGAATTTCATATCGCCATTTGCGATGAACGTGTTGCTCATGCGCGGTATCGGAATGGCACATCCTTGCGCACGTGCATTCCCACCGCCCCTATCGGGTGCATCCCCATTTCCACTTTCGCCGAGTTTGCCTGCGGTCTCTCTTGAATGCAGATACGAGCAGAGCACGCCACGGTCGATCAGCGTTGTCCGCTTCGCTGGCACGCCCTCAGCGTCAAACGGGTACTGCCCGTACCCATCCATCGTCGGATCATCATACACTGTGACGCCGGGCGCTGCGATCGTGCTGCCGATTCTCCCGGCAAGGATCGATGAGTCCTCAAGCACCAGATCAGCCTCGGCGGCATGTCCCACCGCCTCGTGGATGAATACGCCTGCGAGCTCCGGATCGAGCACGCATGGCATTGCGCCGCCCTCTGGTGGGCGTGCACGGAGCAATCGGGTCGCAGTCGTGCCAGCCTCCTCTGCAAGAGCGAGAGCATCGTGTTTTTTGAATAACTCATATCCACAGACTCCGAACCGGCTTTTTCTTCCTGATTGATATGTTGTTCCATCAGACGCCACCGCAGTGACGGCAAAACCCGTTCGGAAAGTATCATGCTCAAGATCAAGCCCTTCCGAATTCTGATACCTGATTTTGGCGTATGACTCTGAGTACACGACAGTTGTACTTGTAACGCCATCGACACGGGCATGTTGCTCGATATCCCGGATCAACTCGATCTTTTCCTCGATCGGAATATCGCCCGGGTTCTCTTTTACAGACGCCCGCATCGATACCGCTTTATTTCGGATTGGAGCAAGTGTCACCTTCTCCCGGGGAACCATCCGGTCAATACTTGCGGAAAGCTCCTCTGCCGAGGTCAGCGCGGAATTAATGCCTGTTAAGTCGTCGGTTGTGACAAAACCCCATGAACCACCGGTCAACGCCCGGATCCCCGCGCCGCTCAGAAGGTTACTGGCAATCTCCTCGATCTTTCCGTTATCGATCACGATGCTGGTGGAATAGCCTGAGACGGTTCGGATATCGTGAAAATCGCAGTGCATAACCGTTCCTGATCTCTGAGTGCGCATAAATCTTTGGGCGCAGGCAGGACACGATCCACCCGGAAATTGACGGCATCCCAATGGGGGTGCCACATTACGTAGGTGTTCAAGTCGTATCCCTTTTGGTGACATGCTGAACATACCCGAAACACAGTATGAAATATCTTGAATAGATCTCGTGTCGGACTAGTAACTCTTAACCTGTGTCTGATATAGGTTTAGACACATATTAACACTGATTA
>DAOWIV010000169.1 GCA_030640725.1 Methanosarcinales archaeon
AATGCAAAAAAGTGATCGATGCAACAGTATACGAAGAGAACGGACAGATGCATTTGAAGAAGACCTGCCCGGAACACGGCACTTTTAAGGATGTGTACTGGTCTGATGCCGCGCTCTACAAGAAATTTGCACAATTCCAGCACGATGGAACCGGTGTCGATAATCCCATGACCGAGAGGAATAAGGGCTGCCCTTATGACTGCGGACTCTGTCCCGAACACAAGACCACAACGGTTCTATCACTGATCGATGTTACGAACCGGTGCAACCAGAGGTGCCCGGTCTGTTTTGCAAATGCTGCTGCAACAGGTTATGTCTACGAGCCATCCATAGAGCAGATCCGGGAGATGATGCAACTCCTGGTCAATGAGAAGCCGGTGCGCAACTGGGCGATACAGTTTTCAGGCGGTGAGCCAACGGTCAGGGATGATCTGCCAGCTATCATCAGGATGGCGCGCGATCTCGATTTTATACAGATTCAGATCGCAACAAACGGTCTCCATCTCGCAAACAGCGTCGAGTACTGCAGAGAACTCCGGGAGGCTGGGCTGCACACCGTATATCTTCAGTTCGATGCCATGACTCCGGAGCCATACTTTCAGATTCGTGGATTCAACGCGCTTCCGGTAAAGATGCGCGTGATTGAGAACTGTAGAAAATCCGGGCTTACGAGTGTAACGCTTGTTCCAACACTGATGAAAGGCGTGAACGACGATCAGATCGGCGACATCATACGGTTCGCATCAGAAAATCTTGATGTGGTTAAGGGTGTTAATATGCAGCCGGTCTCTTTTGCAGGAAGAATAAATCAGGAGGATCGTGAAAAATGGAGAATCACAATCCCTGGTGCACTCAGATGTATCGAAGAGCAGACCGATGGAGAGATCACGGTAGATGATTTCTATCCTGTCCCATTCGTGGTTCCGATATCGAACTTCGGCGAGGTCAAGAAAGGAGAGCCGCAGGTGAAGTTCACGATGCATCCACACTGCGGTGCAGGGACTTATGTCTATGTGGAGGGTGGTCATTTTATTCCGATCACGCGGTTCATCGATGTCGAGGGGTTGCTCGAATATCTGGGCGAGGTTGCTGAAACGTATGATCATAAGATGATCAACAAATTGCATGTCACTGCAGGTATTATATCACACATCACGCAGTTTATTGATACGGATAAAGCACCAAAGAGCGTGGATGTGAAAAAACTACTCATCAACGCACTCAGCAAAGGAACCGAAGATGTTATAAAGCAGTTCCATCGGAAAACCCTGTTTCTGGGAATGATGCACTTTCAGGATCTGTACAATATCGATCTTGAGCGGGTGCAGCGCTGCGGCATCCATTATGCAACTCCGGATGGCAGGGCAATATCGTTCTGCAGTTACAACAATATGCATCGGGAAATCGTTGAGCAGAAGTTCTCGGTGCCGCTCGAGGAATGGGAGCGGGCACATGCTGATCGGTGATTTACGAATCGACATGTTTGCATGGGAGAGTATGCATTCGGTCAGGGTCGGTGAAATTGTCGCCTTCATCAAAACAACATGACGGTCTGACCGGGCACTACCTAAAAATCCAGTGATGTTTAAACCTTTCACCACCGCCTATCGTATCGAAAACGCTCTCCAAACACGAAGACGTTCTCGGCGGTGCGGACGCAGATCAGAACATGCGGCAGACCACTTAAGAACGATTGTTTCGAGACGGCAATTCACTGATGCAGATTCCCATCTTCATTCAATATCCCCAGCATCTCTATGATTGAGTGTGCGGCGCGAGTTATACCCATACTCCGGCTATCCGTATCCGTACCTGCAAGATATAGGTTCTTGATCGGTGTTCGGATATCTGCAAATTTCCCGTCAATCGTAACTGCCGCTTTTTCAGGAATCGTGATCTGTTCGTGCTGCATCACTACATGCTCTTCGATATTTGGGATGGCGCAGTAGATAGTTTCGTATGCCTTCTTCGTCTCCGATTTTTCAGATTTCTTCTCATCTATCACAAACGCAAATCCCACAAGCTGCTTATCCTCTGGTGCAAGTGATGAGTCGTAATTGCTGATCGGCATCGCCCAGTATGGATTATCCTTGAACCATACCTCAGAACCAATGTAGTTGAACTCGCGGAGTCTCCTGTCAAGACCCAACCAGAT
>DAOWIV010000250.1 GCA_030640725.1 Methanosarcinales archaeon
AAAGTGCCCCATGGAAAACCACTGCCCAGATATTTGTAAGCCACACCTGATAGGGCATATCTAAGTAGAGCGCCGATGGCACCTCCAATAGCGATGAATAAAAGCTTTGACATCGATTATCTCCATTTTCAGTCTTTTGGTATGGAAAATTCCCGCACCTGCGCTTTTAATAATCTTTTTCGGGCGGGAAAATTGTGTGTAACTGATACATCCGATTTTTTTACCTTTGTGATCTATAAATATATTTCAGATGACTTAACAATGTCCTCTGGTGTCAGCCAACCTTGCAAAATTTATTATTAATGAGATTATATTTCCCATCGCAATGGTTGTAAATAAAACATTTCGTTTGATGGATTGGGAACGCAGGTATGCAGATATTTCGCACCGCCACAAATTGAGCTTTTTTGCATAAGCGTCAGTTAGATGTGCAACCAGAGCTTAACGCCGCCCTTCGCGTCTCTCTCGCCTTTCCCGTCTTCGCGTTAAATTGATAACGCAAAGGCGAGAAAGAACAAAAACCCTCATGTTGGCGATCATGTTGTATGGGCATCGCGGGCATTGGTTGCTGTGCATTCATGGTAGGATCGGGCATACAAAAAGCGCAGTTTATGCCGTGTGCCCGAGTATATCTGAACAAAGTCATGCTGTTTCCTCTGGATTGCTAAGCACCCATTCCCGCGCAGCACCTCTCACCCCTCGGCAAGCATTCGCACCACCCGGATATTCCCGACATCGTCCCTCCGCTCATCGACCGGCGTTTCAAGTATCATCGGGAGCGTTTTAAGGACATCGTGGTGTAATATGGTTCTGAATCCATCTTCCCCAATTTCGCCCATGCCGATGTGCTCGTGCCGATCCACTCCGGAGTTACGAGCGCCTTTTGAGTCGTTCAGGTGGATAAGTTTCAGCCGGTCGAGTCCGATTGTCCGGTCGAACTCATCGATCGTTTTATCCAGCGCCTCAGCGGTTCTGAGTTCGTAGCCGGCAGCGAACGCGTGGCAGGTATCGAAACATACACCCACAATCTCGTCGCGCTCCAGCCCGTCGATGATTCGTTGTATGTCCTCAAAGCTCCCGCCCATGCTGTTCTTTGTGCCAGCCGTGTTCTCAAGAAGGAGGGTAACGTCCCCGTTTTCACAGGTCGCCGCATTAACAGCGGATATTATGCGCCCGAAGCCCCCTTCCATGCCCTTTCCCAGATGGCTTCCGAGATGGGTCACAAGATACGGGATCCGTAGCGCGCTGCACCGTGCAATCTCGTTTGCGAGGGTGTCAATCGAGCGGCTGTAAACCTCCTCCTTCGGAGATGCCAGATTCGGCAGGTATGGCATGTGCGCAACCGGCGGGTAGATTCCCGACTCCTTGATCCCATGTGTGAACTTTTCGATCTGTTCGGTGGAGAGATCCTTAAACCGCCAGCTCCTCGGGTTTCTCGTGAATATCTGGAATGTGTCGCAGCCGATCTTCTGCGCTCTCCCGACCGCCCGGTCTATCGAGCCTGCAATCGATACATGTACGCCAACCTTAACCATCGCAGGTTCTTGATGGCTCGATTACTATTTTATGCTGTCGATCACGGCAAAGGTAATGCCGATGCGGCGAAAGATAGTTCGACATGATCTACGAACGATTGCGCACCGTACCAACCGCTGACGAGCTACTTGATCAGGCGTTCAGGCGTGCTCTGCGCCCAGCCATGTCCGGGAAAGGGCGGGGAACCGTCAGCATCCAGCGGTCGATGGTTCAGATTGCATCGGACGTTCTGTCGGTTCGTCTCCTGAAAACCGTGCACGACTTCCCCAATTTCGACGAACTGTCCCCATTTTACTACGAATTGACAGAGATAATCGTCGGGATCGAAAGGCTCAAAATGTCGCTTGCATCCGTGCAGTGGGCAGGAAACAAGGTTCACTCGATCGCACGTGACTATCAGAGGAAGATGAAACAGGAAAACTCGGTTCACATTCGGAAGCAGGCTTATGCCAGGATCGCCTCGATCGTGCAAGAAGTGGACGAAAACCTGCGTTTTCTGAATGATGCGCGGGGTAAGCTTCGGAAACTGCCGGAAATATCCGGGGTTCCGACAATCATCGTGGCAGGTTACCCGAACGTAGGTAAATCGAGTTTTGTGAGGCGCGTGACCGATGCGAAACCTGAGATTGCCACGTATCCGTTTACAACAAAGGGAATTTACATAGGGCATTTCTCTCGGGACAAAATGCGGTATCAGGTGGTGGACACGCCCGGTCTCCTTGATCGCCCGCTTGATTCCCGCAATGCGATTGAGTTGCAGGCGATAACAGCGCTGAAACACGTAGGCGACCTCGTACTGCTTCTGATCGACCCTGCCGAGCACTGTGGGTATCCGCTAACGGCTCAGCTCAGCTTACTTCACGAGATCAAGCAAACGCTCGCAATCCCGGTTCTTGCTGTTGCGAACAAGTGCGATCTCGCCGACTTTCATGGCGACTGGGAGTACAAGATCTCAACAGAGACCGGATACGGCGTTGATGAGGTTGTGCAGCGGGCAATCGAGATCATCGATTCCGGATCATCGCAGGAGGGGGAACATGCAAGCGAGGATGTGCAGGGGGAGTCGCACTACCAATAAGAGGTTCTCCGCATTTTATATTAAGATCGCTTACCGAACACTTGTGGAATCGGTGCTCGGGTTTAATCATGTCACCTGAGCTGTCGTTGGTATGGCTGCTGGTGGACTTAATCTGGAGTGCAACGGTGAGATGTGCGGCAGGGGATTGCTATGCACAGGCTCCGGACTTACGTACGGGGTTGGGTGACTTGGGAGAGTATCGTGATGGACGCGGAGGTTGGGGTGGGTCGAAAGACTCAATGCAGGAGAAGAGTGAAAAGAGGTATGCGCTGATCGAAGTTCGTCCAAAAGGATTATAGATGAACCGGATTTGGATATACAATGTTGGACGAAATGCCAGAACCCACCACAAGTTTTATTATAACCCAAGTTTCCCACCCAAAAATCAAAACCAGCAGCGTAGGGCTGCATGCCTCTAAAATTTCCGCTATTTCTTGGTCGTAATCTTCTTCATTTAATTCCCATCGACTTTAGATAGCCCTTCCTTA
>DAOWIV010000185.1 GCA_030640725.1 Methanosarcinales archaeon
CCCCTTTATTTTTTTTGTATGTGTTTAGCTGAGGCGAAAAAAACCACGAGATTTCACGAGATCGACACAAGAAGATAGTAGTACATATAAGATATTGGTGATATGTTTGCATTTTAGATCCTGCCCCCTCATACTTTCTCGTGGTTAGCTAAACACGTACATTATCGCTTGTGAGTTTACTTCCGATTCACCCGTAGTGTAATCCCTGTACACGCACTGTTATTTCAACTGCCAGAAGAAATTGGGAGGCACCGTAAACCAGAGGGCAGCCCCGGGTCACACGTTAACTTATTTACGCTGCCGACCGAAGATGTAGACTTGAGTGATCGAATGCTTGGTATCATCACAGGGACGAGTCTGATCGGAAAGCAGTTTGAAGGCGCGAGAAAGACGATCAGAACCAGATACGGAAATGCAGAGATTTTTGAGGGTGACCATGCCATCTTCCTGCCGCGCCATGGCATGAATGCTGATATACCGCCGCATAAGATAAATCATCTGGCAAATATCATGGCGCTGCAAAAATCCGGCGTGGTCGGCGTGGTCGGCGTATATTCAACAGGCAGCCTGAAGCTCGATATACCGCCGGGCACGCTGGTTGTGCCGCACGATTACATCGACTTAGGTGGCTGCTTGACGTTCTATGATGATGAAATCAGGCATGTTGTGCCCGAACTCGACCAGGGCTTGCGTGATCGACTGATCAGGGCAAGCCATGGAAGGGACGGGGGCGTGTACGTCCGGACACGCGGACCCAGGTTCGAGACAAAAGCCGAAATATCGATGTTAAGCCGGTATGCAGATCTTGTTGGCATGACCATGGCAAGCGAAGCGACCCTGTGCAGCGAAATCGGCATTCCTGTCGCAGCGATCTGCACCGTTGACAATTACGCAAACGGAGTTTCCGACCAGGAATTAAGCTACGAGACCGTCACCAAAAATGCTGAAAAGAACCGCAGCATGGTTGAACAAACGATTATGAGGATGATTGAATGAGTCTTCTGTTAAAAGACACCGAGAACTATGGCAATGTCTATATAGACGGCGGCATCATCGCTGAGGTCGGATGTGCCGCTTATGAGGCGGATATTGTCATCGATGCCAGCAACAAAGCGCTCGTGCCCGGCTTTGTGAACACGCATACACACGCCGCTATGACGCTCTTTCGAGGATATGCAGACGACCTCCCACTCCGGACATGGCTGCAAGACTATATCTGGCCCCTCGAAGCGAAACTGACAGAGGAGGATGTTTACTGGGGCACAAAACTGGCGTGTCTCGAGATGATTCGGAGCGGCACGACGGCTTTCAATGACATGTACTGGCACGCTCTTGCGAGCGCACGGGCGGTTGAGGATATGGGGATACGCGCCGCCATCAGCAACGTTTTCATCGACGTCGCAGGCGAGTCTGATGAAAGAGACGATGAAACGGTGCAGAAAGAGAACAGAAAACTGACAGAGAAGCTTCGGAGCGATTATTCGGACCGGATAATCCCTGCGCTTGGTCCGCATGCCATCTACACAGTGTCAGAAGAGAGTCTTTTGTGGACCGCAGAGTTTGCAAGAGAGAAGGAGGGGGACATGCTGATTCATATACACGTCTCAGAGACCGAGCAGGAGGTAAACGACTGCATCGAGCGCACAGGCATGCGTCCTGTGGAATATCTCGACCATATCGGGTTCCTTGGTCCAAATGTCGTTGCAGCGCACTGTGTATGGCTCGATGACCGCGAGATCGCGCTGCTTGCAAGGCACGACGTCAAAGTGGCTCACAACCCGGTCTCGAACATGAAACTCGCTGTTGGCATGGCGATGCGTTATCCGGAACTTCGGGCAGCCGGAGTCTGTATCTCGCTTGGCACGGACGGGTGCGCATCCAACAACAACCTCGACATGCTCGAAACCGCCAAGTTCGCGTCGCTGGCACAGAAGGCGGCTGCAAACGAGCCTACCATGTTGCCTGCAGAAGAATCGCTTGCCTTAATCACAAAGAACGGCGCGGACGTGCTGCGCACAGGTGGCGGCAGCATAACAGAGGGCGGCGCGGCAGATCTGCTGCTGATCGACTTGCTGCTGCCAGAGATGACGCCGTTTCACAATCTCGATTCTAATCTGGTATATTCGGCGCATGGAGGCTGCGTCGATACCACGATATGCAACGGAGTCGTGCTGATGCAAAACAGGGTCGTGCCAGGTGAGGCAGAGATTCTGCGCAGGGCATCGGAAGTGACTTATGATCTTGTGAACAGAGAATAATTAAACATACTGTGACCAATAATTATTGGCTGGTGTATATCCATGTCACCTGAACAGAACACTATAAACGAACCCGAAGCGGCAAAGTGCACAACGCTTGCCGCATCGATGGATATCCTCACAAAACACATAACGAGGGCTCTTGAGGACCTTGACGTCGATTCAGTCTCTGATATGCTCGACATGATCCTTGATGCAAACGGCGTCTTTGTGATGGGAACCGGACGATCAGGTCTGGTCGGGCGGGCATTTGCGACGCGACTCATGCACCTTGGGCTGCGCGTGTATGTGGTCGGTGAATCGACCACGCCAGCGCTGCGCAAGGGTGATGTGGTGGTTGCGATCAGCGGATCCGGCGAAACCATGTCCATCGTCGATCTTGGAAAGGTTATCAAGGAGATCGGGGCGGCATTGGTCGTTGTTACATCGAACCCGGAATCTTCTCTTGGAAGAATGTCAGACATAACCGTGAAAATATTTGGCAGATCAAAAGACGGCGGCGGGGACTATCTTGCACGACACCTGCTCGGGCAGTATGCAAAGCTTTCGGAACTTGCGCCGCTTGGTACCACCTTTGAGATCTCAGCACTCGTATTCCTTGACGCTGCAATCGCAGAACTGATGACGCGCATGGGAAAGCAGTCAACAGATCTCGAAGAGATGCATGACAAGCTCCAGTGAGCAAGGGTGCAGATGCGAGTAGCCTCCTTACTCAGGCGGTATGCGGTTGAGATCGGCTCGCTATGCACTGCTATCATCATCTGGCAGCTCGTCGCAAATTATGTAGTGGAAAATGCCTTATTTCTTCCGAGTTTCACCGATGTCGTGGGATCGTTCTCGCATGAATGGCGTAACATGGTCTATGATGCCAAAGTCAGCCTGATACACTTTGGAATCGGCATGATCACCGGATTGTGTGTTGCGGTACCGCTTGGAGTCTGCATGGGCTGGTTTCCGATGATCAACCGGATTGCTGACCCGATTATAGAGATTCTGCGTCCGATACCACCTCTTGCATGGATCCCGTTTGCGATCATCTGGATCGGGATCTCTCACACGTCCGCCGGCTTTATCGTGTTCGTGGGAGCCGTATTCCCGATCCTGATCAACACGTATGTCGGATTCCGTAATGTGCCAAAGGTTCTGATCGAGACCGCCATGGTGCTTGGCTGCACAAAAAACCACAGCCTGATCAGGCGGGTTGCGTTTCCGTCGGCGATCCCCCAGATTGCAACCGGCATCAGGGTCGCGATGGGCGTTGCATGGATGTGCGTGGTTGCAGCAGAGATGTTTGGTATGACGAGTGGAATCGGGTATAAGATACTCAACTGGTCATATTTTCACAGAATGGATCATGTTATGGCTTATATGCTTCTTTTAGGTTTTATCTCACTTTCTATCGACCGGACATTCAGACATTTTGTCGAGCGGCGGTTGTCTATATGGCGAAAAGGGATGGTGACCTAAGTCTGGCAGCCGCATTCGCGTTTTGGTTCTGCAGGCGCAATCGTAACCTTGATAACGGCTGGTACCAATGCTATGACCAACGCTATGATGTATTACTTGACAAAAGAGAGGAGATTTGTGAATGGACGTTGACAAACCAGTGCGAGAAGTCATGTCACGACAGGTGATCACGGCAGATATCAATGAATCGCTTCCGAATATCGCAAAGAAGATGATCAAATACGATCGCTCAAGCGCCATCGTGACTGAAGACGAAAAACCGATCGGCATCATAACCGAACGTGACATCTCTCGCAAGCTTCTCCCGGATGATAGAAAACCGAGTTCCGTATCGCTTTCTGAGATCATGACCTCCCCGCTGATCACCATCGATTACTACGCGCCGGTCAGCGATGCGATCCGGATGATGCTCTCGCGCAAGATCAGGCGGCTGCCAGTCTTCCGGAACGAGGAACTCGTCGGTATCGTTACGAGCCAGGATATCGTTGCGGTATCAGCCGAGATGGGCAACACCCTTCGGGAACTGATGGAATCTGATCGCGAGTCGCTGCTGATATCCGAGTCAGATGGCAACTGTGATCTCTGCGGCAAGTATTCGTACCAGCTGACGATCGTTGATGGGAGATCACTCTGCGAGGACTGCGCTGATGCAATATGGCGAGAACCGACCGATTCTGATCATGGATCCGCATATTTAGAGGGATGAGGCGGGTTGGGATGGATCTCGCGTTGAACGTGCTGGAAATCATCGAAAACGATCCCAAAATTGATATAAGTGAGATTGCATCGCTCACAGGCAGCTCGGATGGGGAGATCCGGGACTGCATCGGTGAACTCGAGTCAAACGGTACAATCCGCAAATATAAGACGGTTATCGACTGGGATACGGTCAATAACGGATTTGTTTACGCTGTCATCGAGATAAAAGTATCTCTGGAGCGCGAAACCGGATACAATGTGGTTGCAGACCGCATTTCGAGATTTCCTGAGGTCCGGTCGGTCAGGTTGATCTCCGGAGATCATGACCTATCACTCACCGTACGCGGCAAATCGATGAAAGAGGTTGCGTTCTTTGTTGCAGAGAAGATTGCGACCCTGCCGCAGGTGCAGAGCACGGCTACCCATTTCGTCCTGAAGACGTACAAGGAGGATGGGGTGCTGCTGCATGAGCCAGAGCACGCCCACCGCCTCCCGATCGTGCCATAACCATAAGGGGGCAAGTGCGCATGAAACGGACGTGGATATCAAACGTTGTACAGAGTGTGCCGCCATCAGGCATCCGCAGGTTCTTTGATCTGGCAAATCAGCTCCCGGATGCGATCTCACTTGGCGTAGGCGAACCCGATTTCGTGACCCCGTGGCACATCAGGGAGGCGTGCATCCATGCACTCGAGACCGGGTACACATCATACACCACCAACCAGGGGCTGCCAGAATTGCGCCATGAGATCGCAAATGCGTTTCACAGGGATTATTCGATGGATTATGACCCTGATGATGAGATACTGGTCACAACCGGAGTTAGTGAGGGAATAGACCTCGTGGTGCGCTCGATCTTAAACCGCGGCGACGAGGTTATCATCGCTGAGCCGTGTTACGTCTCATACAAGCCGACAGTAGTCTTTGCGGGCGGATCACCAGTTACAGTCGCTGCAAAGCTCGAAGATGAGTTCAGGGTTACAGCCGACCGGATACAGGAGAAGATAACAGAAAAAACACGAGCGATAATGATTAATTATCCGAATAACCCAACCGGGGCAACGATGGGGAAAAAAGATCTCGAAGAGATCGCAGATGTTGCAATCGACCATGATCTGCTAATTATTTCTGATGAAATCTATGATAAACTCACTTACGATGGAAAACACACGTGTTTCTCGTCCCTGAATGGAATGAAGGAAAATACAATCGTGTTCAATGGTTTTTCAAAGTCACACGCGATGACCGGGCTTCGGATCGGATACGCACTCGGAAATAGTGAGATCATCAGTGCGATGACGAAGATACACCAATACACCATGCTCTGCTCTCCAATCACCTCGCAGATGGCTGCCATCGATGCACTGCGGAACGGAGATGTGGAGATGGAGAAGATGGTGCGGGAATACGACCGCAGAAGGCATCTGATCATCAGCGGTTTGAACAAGATTGGACTGGACTGTTTCTGTGGGAAGGGGGCGTTCTATGTATTTCCGTCGATTGCAAGTACCGGAATGACATCAGAAGAGTTTGCAGAGCGTTTGTTACTCGAAAAAGGTGTTGCTGTCGTTCCAGGGGATGTGTTCGGGGACTCGGGGGCTGGATTTCTGCGCTGTTCGTATGCCGCCTCGAGGGCTGATATAAAAGAGGCGCTCCGGCGTATGGAGGAGTTTCTTGCCTCGATTCAACATACCGTGCAGTACAATGTGGCGTAGAACCGCCGGGTTCTGCGCGTGTCATGGATAGTTTTTCAGGATTGGGTAGGTATGGGCGCCACCACAACCTCGAGCTTTTCAAAGCTCTGAAACCCTCGTGTGGGTGGATGATCGGGTTCTTGTTTGCAGGCGACTATTAGTTTTGTTTCACCAATAAAAACACTGAAAAAGTAAAATCAGTATAAATCAGTGTTAATCTGTGTCTAAAAACCTTTATTAGACACAGATCAACACGGACTGCGAAGCACAGCCGTTGGCATAAACACAGATTGAGGTTTTCCATGACATCGAATTCGCATAAAGACTCCACACGCTACCTGATCATGCCCGTAAAAAGCGCAGTTTACCGTGTGCCCGAGTATATTGCCGATATTCAATAGAACAGTCCTGGTGGCTGTCAAAAGGGACTAAAACCAACGTTCGGAGAATTACAGAATCGCAAAATCGCAAACATGAATAGATAAAAGTTCATGCGAGCGGGACATGGAGGGAGGGGGAGGGGGGAATGAGGGAATATGGTAAAAAAGTTAGTTTCCCGCTCGCATATATAACAATTAAACATGATAGTATATAAACTTTACTACTCAATGATCACATTATCGCAGGGGCGTGGTGTACGTGTAGAAACACGAGGTCGGATGGTGGGGCGGGGGCGTCCATTTTTATGTTTTGCACCGGAATAACCACATAGATGAATGATCCGGTCAATAACTTCGAGATTCCGCCCGAATGGATGAGGCGCGCCGCGATACCATGGGGTGAATTGAAAGCAGGCATCGCAAGCGGCAGACTCGTCCTGCTTGCGAACGGTTCTGTGCTGCGAAGAGGTTATACTACCGGAACGACCGCTGCTGCTGCGGCAAAGGCGGCGGTGCTCTCACTCAGGTGCCCGGTCGATCGTGTGACGGTTCTAACACCGGCTGGCATCGACGTCGTGCTGGATGTGAAAGCATCGGCGGGCAGGGCATCAGCGACAAAGGATTCGGGGGATCATGGCTTTGATGTTACAAACGGGATCGAGATCGTCGCGGAAGCCCGCGAGGCAGATACCATATCGATCAGAGCAGGCGCGGGTATCGGGGTTAAAAAAGGGGTGCCTGCGATCAACCCGGTGCCGATGAGGCAGATACGCGCCGCAATCGAGTGTGCTGTGCGCGAGGTCGGAATATCCGGCGCGGATGTTGAGATATGCGTCCCAAAAGGCAGGGAAATTGCGGATCAGACGCTGAACAGCCGGGTCGGGATCGTTGGAGGGATCTCCATACTTGGAACCACCGGGTTCGTCGAACCATGGAACGAGCACCTTCTCGAGACGAAACAGGAATTGATCCGGGGTTCGGACCGTGTGGTGCTGACCACGGGGCGCATCGGCATGAGGTACTCGAATATGCTATTTCCGGATCACGTCGTTGTTATGGTTGGAAACCGAATTTCAGAGGGAATCGCGGCGGCAGAAGGCGAGATAATCCTCTGCGGGCTGCCCGGACTGATCCTGAAGTGGGCTGACCCGGATATATTAAAGGGGACTGGTTTTCTCACGATAAAAGAGATGATCGAAGATGATCCCACAAATATACGGATCGATGACCGACTTAACAGTGCAAAAAAAGATGTTCCGGGTGTGCGCATCGTATTACTAAACCTGGACGGCTCAACATTACGAGACACAGACCCATGAACTAACTATCACAAATCCTAGTCTTCTACAGCTGCGATTGCAAACCGCCTCATAACCTTATCAACTCGGATCTTAACAGAGTCTCCAACCTTCGTGTTTGGCACAAAGATTACGAAACCCTGCACACGCGCTATGCCGTCTCCTTCTCTAGCAACATCCTCGATGGTAACATCGTATGTCTCGCCCTCGGAAACTGGCGCATCGTAACTCTCTCTTCTAAACAATTCTATTTCTCCTTCTTTGGTTTTTTAATCAGCCAACTTAAAAAAGCACACACAGAATCGAGATGTTCGGATTCCACAAGCCGCATCGATAAGTTACTTGATTAATTGTAGATGAATGCTGCTGGTATATTAATCTTTTCGTAAACGCGGGGAGACTCTTTAATCTATTCTGGCTGCCTGTATTGGAACATCGTTTGTTCATAGATGCAAAATAGGTTGTAACAAAAGTTAGATAGACCGGATTTGGTTTTAAACGACCTTGCCTGCTGACATACTCAAATATAGTCTTTGCGGATCCTTATCCTCGATTCACTTCCCGATGTTCTTGGCGACAAATCCCGGAATCATCAGCGCCTCGAAACCCCCCGAATAGATGCAATCTCAGACGGCAAGGACACATTCACCGCCACAGTGATGGAGCACATCGAGCTTGCAGGGGTTCACTCCGGGGACAGCGTATGTGTGATACCATCACGAACGATAACGGATGAGAATATCCGGATAATCAAGGAATACACCGCAAAGATAGGAAGAACTCGGTGTCGTCGGTCTCATGAACATACAGTACGCGATAGCAGGTGGGAAGGTCTACATCCTTGAGGCAAACCCGCGTGCATCACGCACCGTTCCGCTCGTGACCGTTCCTGAATGGGCGATGGATAAAGTGGCGGATGCAGTGCGGAAACTGACTGAACTCGGGTTTAAGGTGTATGCGACCCGCGGGACAAAGGAGTTCCTCGATGGTGCGGGTGTTTCGTCTGAACTGGTGCTGGAGCTTCAGGAAGGACGACCGAATACTGTGGATGCGATCGAGAACCGGAAGATCCAGCTTGTGTTTAATGTACCTGTTGGGCGGAAAGGTAAGGATGGTTGACGTGGCATCTCTCGAAGGGATAGATGCTGCGATCAGAAGCGAGATTGTGGGTGAAGTACACGCCCGTCTTATGCGGAAACACTTAAACCGGGATGCTCACTAATAAATGCCACAATGAACGACCGAACCCAAAACCGGAACGCCAGCGAAAAAAAAGCAG
>DAOWIV010000131.1 GCA_030640725.1 Methanosarcinales archaeon
CTTATGTTTTTCGGTTTATTTTTGAATATGGAGTTGAAACATAGGTTTGTTTTTGATTTGGAGATACAACACGTGCTTTAGGGAGGCGCATCTTCTGCAACGCAGGGTCTTCTGTAACCCCAGATGGCGTGACACCCCCGATTGAACCAACAACTTTACAATCAGATACCTCGCATAGATGCTTAACATGAAATTAAATTCCATATTGCTTGTATCGCTGCTGGTGGTTGCAGCGCTGTTTGCCGGATGCATCGGAGATGACGAAAACGGAGTTGCACCGACTCCAACCGCGACTGCGACTCCAGAGCCGACTCCAACCGCAACACATGCGCCAACCCCAACCCCAACCGCGACACCTGAGCCGACTCCGACTGAAACAATCCAGTTAAGACCGCCAAAGCCTATATATCTCGAGAAATATGCGATGGCGCCAAAGACTCCAACGATTCGCGCAGGCGAGGCGCTGAACTGGATTAACCTTCAAACAAGCCCTATGCTTACATACACACTGGTGAGTGAGGACGGGCTATGGGAGAACCAGTCGATCAGCTACGGCAAGAAGTTCAAGTACACGTTCGACACGCCAGGCAACTACTCGTATTATTGCCCAGGCTACGGGAATGCGATGCGCGGAACCGTAACCGTAGTTGAGTGATCAGACTTTGCGCAAGGGTTCCTGGCGGGGTAAAAGAGACCTGCCAGCGGAATGATATGAACTTACTTTACCAGTTCGAGACGCTGTCCTTTGACCGTCAGTCGGCAGGACCGTCTTGCAACGCCTCTGATGAGTGCCGAACTCATATCAAGGGCTCTGGATAATCCCACCATCGAGCGATTGCCTTTTGTAACCTCCTCCTCGATTGCATCGACCATTTCGGAGATTTCCGCGTCGCTCTTGAACGTTATCATGATCAGGTCGCTTATATCCTTGACCGAACACTGAAAATTCGCATGTAACTTCGAGTACGTCGTTGTGTATTCCTTGTCTGGTGTTTTCCCGGGTTCCGGCATCCGCCACTGGCTTTCGATCAAACCGCTCTTTCGCAGGATCTCGAGACTCTGCTTGACGTCCGAGCCAATGCGCTCTGAGAGTTCCTGTTCGGTCACCCACCCATCCGACAATTCATCAAAGACTTCCTTGTGGGTATTTGAGCCGAAGGTTCGCAGCAACAATACCAAATCGGAAGGGTCGTTTATGAGTTTTGTTCGCTTTCCCATCGGGGCGGCCATATTTAACTACCTACATCCTTGCCAGATTGTCCAGAAAAGCCTTCGCATCAGTCTCATCACCATACACAAAAACAATATTCATTTCGCCGTTCACTTCGATCACCATTTTGTCAAGCAACTTTCTTCTTGCACGAACCCTAATATTGTTTTCGGTATACATGCGACTTGTATCGCTGTAGTACAGATCGTGACCATCTTCGACGCGGGAGACTTTAAAACCCATTTTTGTCAGCGTGTCAGTGATATATGCCAGCGTAATATCATCCTCGTATTTCCTTATGATCACATCGCACCTCTTTTTTTGGCAAACACCAGGAATAGACCGGGGATATTTTAATATATCGGCTCAAGCTCATCTATGTGGGCGAACGCGTCATCAAGCTGTTTCTTTGACTGTTCTCGCTTGTCCATCTCAAAACGAATCGCATCCGCGGCGGCAGCATACAAGTTCTCAAGTTCAGGCACCGAATTCAGAGTAAACAGCGATAACACCTTGGGTCTGCCTTTTTTAATAAGAACACCCTTGAAGACCTGCCCAACATCCGTAGAAAGCTCTTCAACGGTCTTGGTGATCAGATCAAGATCGAGATACTTCTTGTCGCCCTTGATGATCAACATCGCACGGGCGCCTTCGTTATACACATTCGCGGGGAAGAGAAGCCCGCTTGGTTTGAAACTCCCGAGAATCGCTGACTTGATCGTGCCATCCTTGCCAGCCTCGTAGTAGCCCATCGTCCCGATACCGATTCCGCCGTTCATCACGGTCTTCAGGTCGCCGAGGTCTGTGACCATCAGCATCTCGCTGTTGAGTGCCTCGATCAGGAAGAGTACCCGCCTTGCGACCGAGATGTTGATCTTGTCATAAGCGGATTTGATGTCGCCGGCGTATTTCTTCAGATACTGGTTATCCACAAGCAGTATCCCGTTGGGGCTCTCAGCGACTAACTCCCGTATGCAGAAAGCCGTATTCTGCAGGAAGATGGAACCCTCTTCCCGAAACGGAAGTACCGCGATGCAGATGATCTGGGCGTTGTATGCTTTCTTCAGTTCTTTCACAAGAAGCGGCGCAAATGAGGACCCGCTCCCGCCCGCGGCGGATGTGATGATAAATATAAGCTCAAACGACCCTCTTTTGTCGATTTCACTCATAATCTGCTCTTTATTGTCATCAAAAACTTTTTTCCCAAGGGCGCGGTTCGCGCCGACGCCGTGCAGGTGCGGGACGTGAAAACGGTCCTTCGCACGTGTATCTGTCAGACCCTTCAGGTCGTTGATCGCGGTATTGATTGCGATCGTCTTGACCGAGGCGGGAAACTTCTGACGCGAGTAATATTTTGCAAACGTGCCGCCGCTTCCGAATGCTTCGTGATTAACCGCATCAAGCACCCGGTTTCCGCATTGCCCGAGTCCGAGAATGAGTATGTTCAGCATATTATTCGTCTCTTACCTAAAATGAATATTCTCTGCGTCTTTTTATGAGCCATAACAGTATTAAGACTATCGGAATTGCTGCAAGAATATATATGTAATATTTATCAAAACCCGACCGCTCTGCCCAGAACTCAGCGCTCGCACTCGCTTCCTCATCGGCCCACAGCACATCCATCTTGATCACGTGTTTTCCCGGCTCGTAAGCGATCATCGTAACCTCGTACTCCTCGTAATCGCCGGGTTTGATCGATTCGTACACCGGATCTATCTCGCCACCTGCCACACGCACATCATCAGGCAGATGACTCTTGACGGTGATCCTGCCGGTGGTGGCGTTTCCGGTGTTGTCGATCCTGACGGTTACGGAAAACCGCTCACCGCAGATTATAACGTCGTCGTCAGACTCAATCGTAAGCTTAATCTCAAGTTCTGGCGCCAAAACCTCCTCTGCCACGATCACGAGCACGTTGCTTGATGACTCGGATGAATAGGACGTGCCTGACTCGCTCTTGTAGTTCAGCAGGGTCGGGTTCAGTTCGTACGTCCCTGGCTCTACATCGACGATCTTGAGATCGTAACTGACCCGTTCGGTCGCGCCTGCCGCTATATCATCAAGGGTGGTAGGGCAGCCCTCCCTGTACGCCCCCTTGATCGTGGGTTCATCCAGCTCGATCTCGGATGCAGTCCCGTTTCCATCGTTCTTGATCTTGAATGTGACCTTGGCAGTCTGTCCTTGCTGTACACTGGATATGTCAAGCGTTCTTGTGATCTTAAGTTTCGGGACTGTGACAGCCTCATCCACCTCTCCCCCCCCTTCTTCAGGATCGACGTCATAGTAGTCGGTCACACGCCAGTTCGAGGGTCCGGATACTCTGAACTGCACTGAGTCACTGTACACTCCGATCACATCGAGGTAGATGGACGCACCACTGTACGTCTCATATCTATTAGCTTGCGGACCATCCTCTTTAAATACTGTAATCATTCTTTCCGGCCTCTGGTAGCTTGTTATGCGGAACTTTGCACGTTCGAGCGGGATTCTCTTCACCTCAACAACCTCAATATGGATACTGGTTTCAATTGTTATACCCTCGTTGACCTGCAACTCGTTATCGAATATATAATAACTATCATTCCCAGAAGCAACGACTACCGGAGTCATCAACACAAACACAAAAAAAGTTGCGATTACCAAAATCCTGACGCCATTCATTGGTATCAAACTGCCGGTTTATATTTTATAAACCTTGCGAACACACAGGGGCACTCACGTCAGCACTGTAGTTGACCAATGCTTTTTCAGGATTGCAGGGCGATGATCCGGGCGGATCAAGATCGAGGGTCAGTAGATCGGCTCAAGTTCCTCGATACAAGCGAATGCGTTATCGAGCTGCTTTTTCGACTCCTCGCGCTTGACCTTCTCGGTACGTATCGCAACTGCTGCGCTGGCGTACAGGCGGTCGAGTTCAGGTATCGAATTCAGAGTAAACAGCGACAAAACCTTTGCAGGACCTTTCTTGACGAGAACACCCTTGAAGACCTGCCCAACCTCGGTGGACAGTTCCTCGATGGTTTTATTGATCAGGTCGAGGTCGAGGTACTTCTTGCTGCCCTTAATGATCAACATCGCACGCGCACCCTCTGTGTACACGTTCGCAGGAAAGAGGAGTCCGCTTGGCTTGAAACTTCCGAGAATGGTGGCTTTGACTGTGTTGCCGTTGTCAGACTCATAGAATCCCATGGTTCCGATGCCAACACCCCCGTTCATCACAGTCTTCAGGTCACCAAGATCGGTGACCATCAGCATCTCGCTGTTGAGTGCCTCGATCAGGAAGAGCAAACGCCTTGCAGTCGTTGCATTGATCTTGTCGTAAGCGGACTTGATGTCGCCGGCGTATTTCTTCAGATACTGGTTATCCACAAGCAGTATCCCGTTGGGTTTCTCTTCGATAAGTTCTTTTATGCAGAAAGCCGTGTTTTGCAGGGATATGGAGCCTTCTTCCCTGAACGGGAGCACCGCGATGCAGACGATCTGGGCGTTGTATGCTGCTTTCAGTTCCTCTACGAGACGCGGTGCAAACGAGGAGCCGCTTCCACCTGCGGTGGATGTGATGATGAATATCAGATCAAATGAGCCTCTTTTATCGATTTCACCCATGATCAGCTCTTTGTTGTCCTCAAAAACTTTCTTTCCGAGGGTACGGTTTGCACCGACACCGTGCAGGTGCGGAACATGGAACCGATCCTTTGCGAGTGTGTATTTCAGCCCTTTCAGATCATTGATTGCGGTATTGATTGCGATCGTCTTGACCGAGGCGGGAAACTTCTGGTTCGAGTAATATTTTGCGAACGTGCCGTTGCCCCCGAACGCCTCGCTGTTGATTGAATCAAGTATCCGGTTGCCACATTGTCCTATTCCAAGAACGAGTATATTAAGCATATCACTTGCCCCCATCTTTTATTTAGTATGAATACTCCCTATGTCTCCTTATAATGCCCACCAATAATAAGCCTATCGGAACGGCTGCCAGAATATGCGGGTAATATTTATCCAGACTCGACCGCTCTGCCCAGAACTCGGCACTCGCGCTCACCTCCTCATCAGCCCACATCACATCCATATCGATTACGTGCTTTCCAGGATCGTAGGCAATCAGCATAACCTCATACTCCTCGTGATCACCGGGTTTGATCGATTCGTACACCGGCGCAATCTCGCCATCCGCGACACGCACATCATCAGGCAGATGGCTCTTGACGGTGACCCTGCCACTGGTGGCGTTTCCTGTGTTGATGATTCCGATGGTCGCAAGGAACCTGTCGCCACAGGTTATAACGTCGTCGTCAGACTCGATCGTGATCTCGATCTCAAGTGTTGGCACCTGAACCTCTTTTGCCGTGACTTCAAGCGTGTTGCTTAAGGACTCGGACGAATACGCTGCGCCTGACTCGCTCCTGTAGTTCAGCAGTGTCGCGCCCAGTTCGTAGGTTCCTGGCGGCGTTTCAACTATCCTGAGATCATAACTAACTCTTTCAGTCGCGCCTGCTGCGATATCATCGAGGGCGGACGGACAGCTTTCCTGATACGCGCCTCTAAGTAGCGGTTCGTCCAGTTTGATCTCTGATGCAGTCCCGTTTCCAGTGTTCTTGATCTTGAATGTGACCTCGACCGTCTCCCCCTGTTCCACATAGTTTCTGTCAAGCGTCCGTGTGATCTCAAGCTCTGGCATAGCCACTGTTTCGGCGGCAGACTCGGACTCGAGTTTAGCATCTTCAGTCTCATAATATCGGGTCACTCTCCAGTCATCTGGTCCGGTAACCCTGAGAAGCACGGTCTCGTCATGCACCGAGATTACATCCAGATATATGCGGGCGCCGTTATAAGTCTCATAGTTGGTCGGCTTATCGCCCGCAAATACCTTAACCGTCCGTTCAAACACTCGCGGACTCGATATACGGAACTCTGCAGAGTCAAC
>DAOWIV010000129.1 GCA_030640725.1 Methanosarcinales archaeon
ACTGGTTGACATTTCTGATCGCCTTAAGGACGCTGTTTAAGTGCTTGATATGCACCTCAGCCTTATTGCGCTCGATTGCGTAGCGTATGGCTCGCACCACGATCTCGCTGTTAACCTGCCCCTTGACCAGATAGTCCTGCGCGCCCTTCTGTACAGCCAGAATATCAAGCTCTGTGTCGTAAAGACCCAGCACCACAATTGGCACGTTTTGCGCCTGCGCGTATGTGTGGACGAACGTGTCAAGCCCACTGCTGTCAGGCAGCGAGAGATCGAGCAGGATCACATCGAAGTCGCCATTGCCACCAGCAAGGCGGGCAAGTCCGGTCGAGAGCCGGTCAGCAAGTTTCATGTTAAAGACCGTGCTCTTAGAATCTGCCAGCATCTCCCGGATCAATCGGGCGTCACCCGGATTATCCTCGATCAGCAGGACATTGACGTGCAACGTACCCCCATCTTTGGATCCTGACTGCTTGCGGATCACTGCTGCAAACCCCCCTTGCCAGTGGGTGGCTTTGCCGCAGCGGGCAGAGGATATCCTGATAAAATGTCAGTCAAGCAGAGGATGCACGAATTTCGCACATACCCCCTCCTGTATGTCGGATTTTGTACCCCACACATCATCAAGACCTCGCGACTAAGCTACTTTCCTCGCACTATAGATTATGCGCACATTTCATTTAAAACCATATCTCTGGTGAGGCGGTCGGATAAGCCAAAATATTACATGGAATCTTTGAACGAATCCCGCTTCCGGGCAAATAACCTTTAATCTGCGCCCATCACTATATTCACAGGTTGTGGTTTTTCCATGGCACCAGACTTGCCTGAAGACTCCATACGATACATGATCATGTCCGTAGCGTTAGTTTACGCCGTGTGCCCGAGTATACCGCAGCATAATCCATGATATATCAGCGGCTGATAGAATTTCATGACAGTTGGCAGCATTCGGGTGGCTGCGCCGATGCTGGCGCATTCCGATTTTCAGCATCAGTGAAGACTCTTCTGTCAGTGCCACAGAAAACATCATGGACCAATGAAAAATGGATAAGAAGAATGCAGCCCCGGTGCAGATGGGCTGCAGCCCCCACGCGAATGGAGTTTCCAAACCACACGAAACGGATGTCGGAGAATAATATGTGTGGTAATGATCATTATGAGGTTACACCCTTATATATGTGTTTGTGACGGGAGTGTCACCATCTTCTCACTATAATTATAATCATGTAAATACCTGACCTTACGTCCGAACCACTGGTTCTTAATCCTTTATCTGCCCGGGGAGCGTCTCTCTGGTAAGCGCGATAAACTATGCAGGGTGTTGTAGGATGCATCACCTGAATAGTGAGCGAGGAGCGTAGCAAAAAGCACGAGTGTACACTATGCCTGGTGGTTTTTGCTAAAAACGATTTCCCCAAATCTACATGGCTCCTGCAATGCGCAGAAACGAGGTTACAGAAATATGGCTGGCAGGAACGCAGGTAAGAAAACCGTCCTGAAGGGTGTGGCAATCATGCTCGTGCTCGGGTACGCGGTCATCTGGTCTATCGGGTGCAGCCCGATGGCGGTGCTTGCGCACGAGACGCTCGGGTGTGCCGGCATCGACTCGTGTATAGCGCTTGCTGGCGTGGCTGGCGTGGAGTCATACGGGCACTATTACATCATGATCGATGGCAGACCATACGAGCCAAGGTACATTGGCATGTATCTCCAGGGCAACATCGACTACAACAACCCGCTGTGCCGGTACAACAGCACCGGGGAGTTTCTGGACGATGGCAACGACCTGTTGCCGCCTGCTGCGCTGCTGATCGATGCCTCGTGTGAGCGTGCCGGATGTGCTTTTGGAAGCGATTGCAGATAACCCCTGACCGGAGGTGGTATAACTCTGAAATTGTCAGCAAATCCACCCGTCCCGCCCACTGAGTCTCTCTTATCTCTCATCCCTGCGCAAGCCTCTCGACCCACTCAGGAACCCGTGCACCCGGTACGCCCCGCCCATCCTCCTGATGATCACCGGCGCCCCATCGCGGAATGTACGGCTTCACATCCAGCACCGGCGTCCCATCGATCGCATCAAGCCCCCTTACTGCGAGCCGGTTTTCGGCTCTCCTGATGATCTCAACCGTTGTTATGCCGATCGGGTTTGGTCGGCGCGGCGTGCGCAGGGCAAAGATCCCTGTAAGCGGCATATCTGCCCTGCCCCTCGGACGCGCCTTCATGACGACTTTGCGCCCTGCCCTGTGCAGGAAGAAGACAATCACCGCGTGGGAGAACTCGTCAAGCCCGTCCAGACCTTCTGTGTATTCTTTATCCAGAACAATCTCGGATACCACATTGTCCCATCTGCGGGCAGGCTCCTTTGCCGGAGATCTCACGATCCCAATGCTCTTCACCACAAATTTCCCAAATGCATCTGCAATCATCCTTCCATGATCAAAAGCAAGTTCTGGCAGCAGGTTTTGATCGAAGAGTTCGGCGCAGGTGGCATCAGAGCCAGCCTGCAGCGTACCTGACCCTTCCGCAAGATAGCACGCTGATACGGTATGCCTGCGCGGGTCCCTTGCCGGATCAGAGTATATGCCAACCAGCCGAATGATATCGATGTCAAGTCCGGTCTCCTCCTTTGCTTCCCTCCGCGCCGCATCCTCAACAGTCTCCTCGACATCGACAAACCCGCCGGGAAGCGCATAATGATCTTTAAACGGCGGATTCTTGCGTTTGATCAGCACGATCTTCTGCTGGTGCAGAATTATGGCATCCACGGTCAGTGCGGGCGTGGACATCATGTTGAAAGGTACAGCACCGACAGCGAGAGCAGCGCCATCACGAGGAGGACCACCATCACCTTCTCTTCCTTCTGCATCATCGCCGGTCACCAATGTCCATCCGATTCATCTGTTTCATCTGTTTCATCCGATTCCTCCAGTTGCAGCGCGATCAGGCGCCCGACCTCGTCCGCTTTACATGCATAGCCGCTGACTGCAAGCAGATTGACCAGCATCTCTTTGATTACGCCAATCGAAACAGGATCCCTGTACTCGTGGTTGACCAGTATCTTGCTACCATCGACATCGATGTGCTTGACGATGTGCGTGGTTTCGCAGAGGTGCTTAAAGTCTTCCAGAAAATCGGAACGGCTAACCGTGTCGGTTTCTCTCGCACGCCGCTCCACAAGGGTTGTGTCCAGTGGTATCCGGTTTGCGAGCAGGTCCTCAAACTCGCGCCTGTGGATCGTGACCATGTTGTAGTCAGATTCTGTGTGCAGATCGATCAGAGCCTGCCAGAAATCCTGGTTTGCGCACACCACCTCAGTTACCCTGTGCAGATTCCCGAAATACCGGAGAAGATCGTCCTGCGCCATCCCCGCGCTTTCCCTTCGCTGCAGATCCATGCGTATCGACCTCGTCCGCCGGTCAACCTTCGTAATCCCAAGATGCTTCTGTCTTGCAAGGAACAAACCGACCATTCCTGACAAAAACTCGTTTAAATACATGCTCTTCCCGGAAATCGTGCAGATGGTAGTCTCCGGCGCAACATCATTGTCATATTCTATAATCAGGGTCGTCTGCCAGCCATAGTTCTTCCATTTCCGGTTGAGGTGGTCTGCCAGTTCTGACATCCGGTTGATGATGAGCGGATCGATGATGTCATCCAGCATATCAGGACTGACCAGGATGTCTTTTGTGCGCTTCAAGAACCATTCGAGCATTGGGTAATCGATCATTGCGCAGAAACCGTCCTCGATCAGCAGTTCGCGCGGGGATTTGTACTTGTCAGCCACACTTGCATGTACTGCATCCTCAAGCGACCCGTGGCGCTCAGTCATCAGTTCGGCAAACTCGATAAGATCCCGTATCGTCGCACTGAGGTTGCCGCTGTGTTCTTTTACCAGCGGTTCGAGAAAGTCCAGATGATTCTGCTCAAGCGAGATATTTCTTCTGACGATCATTGTGTGCCCCTGCGCCGATGATTGCCGGTCAATAATTATCGGTTATAATTATGCTTTTGCCAATTCTGACAGATATGTCTTTCGAAGTAGGGGTATATTGACCGCTCATGTGGTCTGTACATATACCATCGTGCAGTGTGCGGCACGCCTCATGATGACGGCGCGGCATGTCCCGGGCGTCCAAAAAGCAAAAGGTTGGTGAAGTGTAACCGGAAACGACATGACCCGAATACTTGCAACAGGAACATTTGATATCCTGCACCCCGGACATCTCTTTTACCTTTCGCAGGCTGCTGCTCTCGGCGATGAGCTTTATGTCATCGTTGCACGGGCGAGCATGATAAAACACAAACCAAAGCCGATACTTCCCGATGAACACCGCCTTGAGATGGTGCAAGCGCTAAAGCTCGTGGATCGTGCAGTCCTCGGTAGCGAAACTAACATATTCGAGCCACTCTATGAAATCATGCCCGACATCATAGCGCTCGGATTTGATCAGTATTTTAACATCGAGAATCTGAAAAAGGAACTGGTGGATCGGGGGTTTGCCGCAGACGTGGTCCGGGTCGAGGAGACGAACTCAGGCAGGCTACGTAGCACCAGAAGGATCGTCGATCTGATCCTTGATGCGAACAGGGAGTTACGCGGATCCGGATAGCTGATCCGGAGTCCGAAATCAGAAATCCGTATGATCGAAATGATCGGAACCATCCGGATTGCTGTGATCAGAAAAGTTTAATGTATCTCGCGTGTCTCTGATTTATAAATCAGGCGATGTAACAGTTACCAAAAACGGTGATCAATTTGTGCAACGAATGCGAAGAAATTGAGTTGTTCGGCAAATCCGAATCAACGATGCAACTGGACAACGGAATCACGGTGTCGGTGGGCGATATCGAGATCAGCGTCCACAGCAATGAATTAACATTCAACGAACTCGAAGAGCGGCTGCTTGGTCTGATCGACAAGATCGACGAGCGTTTCGAGAACAAGAGCAAAAATTATCTGAACTATACTTCTTGAGGAACCACAATGGATTTAAACGAACTCAGACACGGTACCGAACTGTTGAAGCGAGGATTTGCCGCCATGCAGAAGGGCGGTGTCATCATGGACGTGACCACTCCGGAGCAGGCGGTCATTGCAGAGAATGCGGGCGCAGTCGCGGTGATGGCGCTTCACGCAGTCCCATCCGAGATCAGGAAACACGGCGGCGTGGCAAGGATGGCTGACCCGCAGGTCACAAGCGCGATCATCGATTCGGTATCGATTCCGGTGATGGCGAAAGCCCGGATAGGGCATATAATAGAAGCACAGATTCTTGAGGTGCTCGGCGCTGACATGATCGATGAGTCAGAGGTGCTGACACCGGCGGACGGGGTTCACATCGACAAGACTGCGTTTACGGTGCCATTCGTGTGCGGTGCACGGGACCTTGGCGAGGCGCTGCGGCGTATCGCGGAAGGGGCTGCAATGATCCGGACGAAAGGCGAAGCAGGCACCGGAGATGTGCGCGAGGCAGTCAGGCATATGAAACTGATCATGGGCAGCATCAGGTCGCTCGCGGGCAAGAACGACGAGGAACTGCGTATGGTAGCGCGGGAAATCGAGGCGCCTTTCGATCTGGTTCTGGAGACTGCACAGATGAAACGTCTGCCTGTGGTGAACTTTGCGGCAGGAGGCGTTGCGACACCTGCTGACGCCGCGCTGATGATGTACCTTGGTGCTGATGGAGTTTTTGTCGGTTCAGGGATTTTTACGGCGGAAAATCCGGAAAAGATGGCGGATGCAATCGTTGCGGCGGTCAACAACTATGACAAGCCCGAGGTTCTTGCCGAGATCTCGAAGGGGCTTGGCGCCCAGATGAAAGGAATCGACATCAGCACGCTATCTGAAAAGGATATTCTGCAGACGCGTGGATGGTGACGCTTCCGGAGATGCCACAGGCACTCACACGATTTCTCAGAACACCCGGACATCGACTGAGCGGTTGCATCTCGCATCTAACGCAAAGTATCGGGGGAGTCCTGTCATTTGCTTGATTTATCCGGGGAATGGGTATCACAGATACAGGAATTGCCAAAGAACCAAGAACGATGGTAGTGTGTTGCAGGGGGTCTGCCAACTCTGCTCTCTTGGCAAATTCTTATCCACAGACTATATGTCGTATGACCGGGGTGATAAACGTCTCGATCAGAGCTGCGATGAACAGAAGTGGAAGAATCCACCGCAAATAAAAGCGTACCGACCATTTGATCTCGGATATTATGTCTTTGCTGGAAATAGTCCCTTTCATCCTCAAAAAAGCCATCATTCCGAGCCGAGTTCCGAGAGCTGCGCTTACAATGATCATCGGGAGTTCGATAATGCCGTGCGGCAGGATCCCTGCCACCACAGACATATAACCTGATGTGCGTGCTTCCTCGCAGATCACGATGCCAATAATCCATCCGTTGTATGCGACAAATCCAACCGGAACAACGATCAGCAGCCCGAATATTATCGCAAGCAGGGCTTTGATTGCATTATTCAGGAATATGACAAGGAAGATCTGGAGCAAGCTTAGATCCATGAGCCATCCGAATTCAGCGCTGAGTTCCTCCACAAACCTCGCGGATTCGGTTGGATTCATGACTGCATACCCGTAGCCTGCTATCAGCGAGGCTACAAAGATCAGTGTGATTGCTGCCACGTATTTCCCGTGCGTTCCATATCCCCCATATTTCCCATATTCTCCCGATGAGTTCAATTGCATCACACCCCGAATAGAATGCTCAACGTGTTTCTACAGGCAGGAGATAGCCCGAGCACAAGGATCGTGAGTTTCAGCAGATCACGGAGTCCATCGTCGTCGAAATCGCTGTCGACCAGGTAGAGCAGAGGTATGAAGACAAGCAGTTTGAGCGGATACATCACCGCGCCCGTGCCTGTGATGCCGATCAGGTAATTCTCCACGACATGCTTGCCGTGATAGTTGAGCAGATCGATGCCGACAGTGGTTGAGGATGCGTCAAAGAGATGCGCCCCAAGGATTGCGATGTTGAATCTGCCTGACAGGAACCTGATATTCATGCGCCGGGCAGAGAGATAGATCGCTGCCGTGATCAGGGCGGTGAGCGCAACGATCAACGATGCTTCCGCCGGATTTGCGATGCCTTCGCACCACAGCAGCGCACAGATGTTTACGGCAGCAAGGAATAGCCCGACGCCGGAGAATGCAACGTGGTACCGTTCATGATATATCCGGAGCGATACGGCAAGTGATATTACGGTCACAAAAAATACAACGAAATATATAACCGGCGTCACGAACAGATGCTCGAGCGGTGGGGCAAACATATCGGCGTCCTCAAGTACGCGGAGACTTGATCCGAAGAGCACGTAGCACACAACCCCGATGACGAAACGTCGGTCGATTACGATGTTAAGATGCCGGAGCACCTTCTGCACGCCAAAGATGCAGACGCCGAGCACCAGCGCCCATGTGATGGTGTTTACTATGTTGTAGCCCGCATCATTCAGGAACGGATTTATATAATATTTGTATACAATATCTCTGATCTCTGATTGCATGGTGCTTGTTCTCTTGAATATATAGTCGTATGGATGTGTGCAGACATGCATGAATGTATGTGTTGCCTCACATGTCTCGATTTCAGGTCAAGACTTTAATACTTGGTGATCACATCAATCAAAAGGTGAAAAACAATGGAACTTAACACTACTATCACGCTTATAGGGGTGCGCCTTGCAAAGATCGGAACCGAATTTATATACAAAGGTCCCGCTTCGGAATGCGAGGAATGCAGATTCAAGAACAGTTGCATGAACCTATTAAACGGAAGAAAATACCGGATCGTAAACATCAGAACCACGACCACGCACAACTGTCAGGTGCATGATGGGGGCGTGCAAGCCGTAGAGGTTGTGGAATCCCCGACCATTTCCGCAATCGAATCAAAAAAAGCATTTGAAGGTTCAAAGGTTGTTTTCGAACCCCCGTCGTGTGATAAAAACGAATGTGATATGTATGACCTGTGCCACCCGATCGGGCTGGAATTCGGCGATAAATGCACAATCTCCGCCATAATCGGGAACGCGCCTGACGATTGCATGAAAGGGCTGTCACTCAAGTTAGTTGAATTGAAACACGCCTGAAACTCGCGTTCTGGGGCGCGGATTTGTGGGAAAGCTGGCGATCTGCGGAAAATAAAACTTTTAGACACTGATTACGCCTATCCAATCGTACCAATGTTTGCATGATTGGCATCATATTTTTCAACCGCCAGAAGAAACTCTCATGACCCATCGGGACACCATGAGCATGAAAATGTAGCCCGGTTGTGGCACGAATGTTTATGAGCTCCACCCACACTTCCATCAGTGAGGTGAGTAATATAGGTCGATTAATTTATGGCGGTTCATGCAACTTGTTGCATGCAACCCCGCAGAAGAAACGGACCTCGGCAACCATTTAGTACCCATGAATGTTGCCTCTTTCGGGGGCACGTGTGCCAAACTTACAATATCTAAGGTTGCCACGCCCTATCTCAAGGGAGGGGTAACATGCAATCAATCCTGAAGAGCTGTTGTGGACTTAATGTCCATAAGTCGATGGTCATGGCGTGTACCCGCGCACGGACCACGGGATAAGACACCGATTTTCAAGATCAGGAAGTTTTCTACGATGACCAATGATCTTCGAAGCTTAAGTGAGTGGACGGCAGAATACGGCGTTAATGCCCCGCCCGACCCGCGATGTGTGGCGACCACGGATGGCGGATGCGGTTTATGCCCGCCCCCGCGACTCCCCGCACACAATACCTGTTGCGATCAGGTGCGCAACCCGAAGCGGCTCAGGGATGTGGCTGTGAGTCGTTGAGATCTGCACGATCTTAGCTGCATCCTCCGTCGAGATTCCTGCGCACTGAATGCAGAGCGACCCCTCCGGCATATCGACTTTGGTGATCGTGCCAGCGTTCATGATTGCTTGCCACCGCTTCTCAAAGTCAGGAAGATTTCGCAGCGCGTCCCTGATCCTTCCTATGTCAGGTGCAGTCCGCATCACAACGATTACCGGCAGTCCGGTTCTGCTGTGCAGTTCTTTTATATCAATCACGTTAAACCCGCCATAAGTCACGCCATCGAGCATGATCACACGGATCTGCGGGTAATGTCTGGTTCCGGTCACCATCTCTGCGATTACATCAGTCCCGTCCAGCCCGTCCCTCACAAGCTCTGATCTGAGTACGCCGTCGAGCCATTCCCCTGCTCGGAAGATCACTCCTACGATCATGATGCGATCAGCGATCAGAGCCGAATCGTCGATCGCAAGTATCCGGATCTCTGGTTTGATGTGCACGGCTAATATTTCACCTTCTCAAGAACCCTGATCCTCGAAATCTCAGTATCCGGATAGTTTCCGCTCTCATCCTTCTCCGCGGACTTGACCATGTCCCAGATCGTGAGAAGTGCAACGCTCACGCCGCAGAGCGCCTCCATCTCAACGCCGGTGCGCCCGACGGACGAAACCGTGACCACGGCAGTGATCGCGTTCGTAACCTCCTGCCCGTCTGTATCTCCCCCGCCCACAACCTCAAAATCGACATCGATGCCGGTGATCGGGATCTGGTGGCACATCGGAATGATGCGCGAGGTCTCTTTGATCGCCGTGATTGCGGCAACCCGTGCTGTTGCAAGCACATTTCCCTTCTCGACGCTGCCCGCCTGTATCGCGGCGATCGTCTCCCGCCTGAGCTTGATTCTGCCGGTTGCGACAGCCCGCCTGCGGATCACGTCTTTTTCGCTGATGTCAACCATCGCAGCGTGATCGTCCCTGATGTGAGTGAATGTTATCTCGCCCATGATGTGGTGAAACTTGCTCGACTCTGGCATAAGGCTTTCCGGCGCATAAAAGCGGCGTTTTATCGTTTTTGGGTTACACAAAAAAACACCCGCAATCTGCGAAAGTCGGTCTCGGTGGCTGCGCCACGTGCTCTCGCAGACCGGTATCCGGTATCGCTTTTAGGGATTGTGAAACCCGCGGTTAAACCCACCGAAAAGCCGTATTAGCCACCTCACACCCCGATATCCAGATCAGGCGACTCAAGGATCACTCCGTCCCCTCCGCGCCCCCCAAAACGCCCGGGCGCCGACATCCGCACCCAGATCAACGGCGCATCCTTGCTTGCGCCCCTGTCACGCCCGTACCTCTGCCTGATCCGAACGATCGTCGGCGTGTTGATGCCAACGCCTGATACGATCGCATGTCCCTTTGCAAGTGCTGGCAGCTCTGACACGATATCCCGGCTCACAGACTCGATGCTTCGACCGATCTGCTCCTGATCCGCGGGATTGATGATCCGCATCGTAATCTGGGTCATGCACTGGGAGAGCGAGTCAGAATCGAGCTTACTTGGACGCTGCGAGACCATGCAGATCCCGACGCCGAACTTCCTGCCCTCAGAGAGGATCGTCTTGATGATCGGCTTTGATTTCGCGACTCCCCCGCCGTCCGCACCCTGCGGCGCAAACCGGTGCGCCTCCTCAAGAATCACGAATACCGGGTACGGCAGGTATTTGCCCGGCGTATCACTCGTATACGTTCCGTTTTCCGTCTTC
>DAOWIV010000120.1 GCA_030640725.1 Methanosarcinales archaeon
AAGTCAATATCCAGAAGTCGCTATAACATTAGTTTACACGCAAGAAACGAGATGAGCTTAAATGAAGACGATATATCTGAGAAAGAATTGATTGAAGCGATACTGGGTGGGAAATAATAGAGAACTACGCAGATGACAAGCCGTTCCCAAGTTGCCTCGTATTCGGAAGAACTGGGGAAGACAGGTCGATACATGCAGTCTGTACATACTCAAAGGAGGATGATGCAGCAATAATTATAACAGCTTATGAACCAGATGTGATTAGATGGATCGGTTACAGAAGGAGGGCTTGAATGATCGTATCAAAATGCGCGATATGTGGTGGAAAAGTTGAAGAACGAGCGATCAGTGAAACAGTGAGGATCGAAAACGACTTCGCTGTGGTGGAGAACGTCATAGCAGGTGTATGTGTGGGATGTGGGGAGCGATATTATCCACCAAGAGTTGTTGATAGGCTCAGAGATATCGAGACGCATGCAATGGATCGGGAGAAATTGGCGGAGCTGCACATAATGGGGCGTGCGTACCAGATAAGCTATAATGCCCCCATCCCGGGAATTTCTGTTTGAGCTCCCTATGTGTGGCTTGTCACTACGTTGCAACCTCAACCACTATCGCCGCATCACCTCGCCCGAGCGCTCTCGTGATCCTGCAAAGCTGGCTGGGGCGATCCGCCTATGATATGCCACGCTCATTTCTGCAGCAGGCAGCCCCACGGGGGTCCAAACAACCGCTCACGGCACCCCTACGCCAACACGCTCACACCGATCCGCATCTCAACACCTTCGACGTCCCAGTCCTTCACAAGATCGCCGGACGCCGCCATGTCGCCGATCGTCATCATCCTTGCACGGACCTCACCCGCAACAAATCCCGCCATGCTGTTCAGGAAATCGCTCACCCGCGTATCTGAGATCCCCAGCGTGACCTTGATCCAGTCATTAACCTCCAGATCAAGCTCCTTTCGCATGTCCTGAATCCGGCGTATCGCCTCTGCCGCGTAGCCTTCCGCCTCGATCTCGGGTGTGAGCGTGGTATCCACATACACGATGCCACGCTCAAACCCGGAATCGGCGGCAAATTCGGGAACAACGCTCTGGAAATTAACCATCTCGCGGGTGATCGTTACAACGCCGTCCGTACTACCTGCGACATCAAGGTCGCACGTCCATTCGCCGGTCTTTCCGATGGCATTCTTGATGGCTCTTGCATCAGCCCCCCGGATCGCATCAGCCACCTTTCCGGCGTCCTTCTTAAACGCCGGACCGAGTTTCGCCATATCAGGGATAGCCTCTATCCCGAGTTCGTCCCATTCGTTGCCAACACCGAGCAAAACGATATTTTGCGCATTGGTCTGCTCTGCAAGCACGTCTTTCAGCGATTCCACCGCCCGCGCGATTCCCCCGTCCTCAGGTGCTATCACGATCTGCCTGACTGCCCACCGAAGCTTCCGCTTCGCCTTCTGGCGGGCGTTTGCAACCGCCTCCACGATCCTCCTGACCTCTGCCATGTCTGCCTCAAGCTCCGGATCGATCAGGTCTTCATCAGGGGCGAGCCAGTCACACGCATGGATCGATTCGCGCTTCTCCCCTGCCCCCTCGCCCTCGAGGTTCTGATAGATCGCCTCTGACAGATACGGCATGAACGGGGCGGTCATTCGTGTAATAATTGTGAACACATCGCAAAGAACCCTGTAAACCGCCAGTTTGTCCGGATCGTCCGCCTCGGTCCATGTGCGGGGTCTGATCAACTGGATATACCATCTTGAGAGGTCCTCGAGCACGAATTCAAGGATCGCGCGGGTCGCTACATGCAGCTTGTACTCATCCATCGCAGATGTGACATTGCGTATGAGCGAGTTCGCCCTCGACAGAATCCACCGGTCCTCCTGCCTGAGCGCACCGCGTATCGATTCAAACGAGACTGCGCTCGGGTCAAAGCCGTCAAGAACCATGTAAGGCAGCGGAAACCGGTAGACGTTCCACAGAATGTTTAAAGAACGGTGCACGGTTGCGACCTCGTCCCGGTTGAACTTCAGATCGTCCCACGGTGCATTTGAGGAGAGCATGTACATGCGCAGCGTATCTGCCCCGAACTTCTCGATCACGGTGTCGGGCGCAACAATGTTGCCCAGGCTCTTTGACATCTTGCTCCCGCTTTCGTCCAGCGTGAAACCGTGCACGAGCACGCTTTTGTAAGGTATCCGGTCGAATGCAACCATGCCCGCGCCAAGTTGCGAATAGAACCAGCCGCGGGTCTGGTCATGCCCTTCCACAATGAAATCGGGGGGCCAGAGTGTCTCAAATGCATCAGTGGTGTGCGGATAGTCAAGCGTTGCCCACGAGGCGACCGCAGAATCGAACCAGACATCAAAGACGTCCTCAACACGCCGGCACTCCCCCCCACACGAACATGCGAAGGTAACCTCATCGACCCACGGACGGTGCAGATCAGGTGGCTCACCGCCGCTCCTTGCTTTGAGTTCCTCGCCAGTCCCGATCACCTCGTACTTCCCGCATGAGTCGCAGACCCAGATCGGAATCGGGACGCCCCAGTACCGCTGCCTTGATATGCACCAGTCCCGGGCTCCTGCGACCCAGTCACGAAACCTTGCCGATCCTGCCCAGTCCGGATACCAGCTCACCTTTGCGATCTCGTCAAGCATCTGTTCCTTAAGCTGCGAAATCTTCAAAAACCACTGTTCGGTCGCAAGATATATGATCGGCGTCTTGCACCGCCAGCAATGCCCGTACCGATGCACGATCGTTTCGCTTGCAAGCAGATACCCGCGCTCATCGAGATCATTGATGACTTGCTTGTCAGCGTCCTTGACGTATATGCCTTCATAGATGCTTGCATCGATGGTATACCGCCCGTCCGGTCCGACAGGGCAAAAAGCCGGTAGCCCGTACTTGGATCCAAGTTCAAAGTCATCCACGCCGTGACCTGGTGCTATGTGCACGCATCCTGTGTTTTCAGTGGTCACGAACTCCGCCGGAAATACCTTATGCTCAAATTCAGCCTGTTTTGGCACGATATCGACAAGCGGATGTTTGTACTGCGTTCCAACCAGATCACTGCCATAACAGACATCAAGAAGCTCATAATCATGATACTTGCCTGCTCTTAACACCGAATCGATCAGATCAGATGCAAAGATCAATATCTCGCTTTTGCCGTCCTTGTGTGCCCGCACCTTCGAGTATTCAAAGTCAGGATGCACCGCCACAGCAATATTTGCCGGAATCGTCCATGGAGTCGTTGTCCAGATGACGATGAATGTATTCTCCTCGTCAATCACCGGAAACTTGACATAGATCGATGAATCGGTCCGGTCGCCGTATTCGACCTCAGAATCGGCGATCGCGGTCTCGCAGCGGGGGCACCAGTTCACCACACGCATGCCTTTCTCGAGAAGACCTTTTTCATTGGCTTTTTTGAGCGTCCACCAGACAGATTCAAGGTATCCACGTTTTAATGTCATGTAAGGATCGTCCCAGTCAAGCCACACACCAAGACGCTTGAACTGGGAAGTCATCGCCGCCATGTTCTGTATTGCAAATTCTTTACACGTGGATACGAACGAATCGATCCCGTACTCTTCGATATCCTTTTTTGTCTTGAAATCGAGTTTCTCTTCAACTTTCACTTCGATTGGAAGCCCGTGCATATCCCATCCGGCGCGATCGATGACATGGTAGCCGCGCATGGATCTGTACCGCAGGATTGCGTCCTTGATGATCTTATTCCACGCTGTGCCGAGATGGATGTGTCCTGTAGTGTATGGAGGACCATCCACGAAAAAGAATTGTTTTCCATCCTTCCGCAGGTCTCGAACTCGCCTGTATGTGTCGCTTTCGTCCCAGACCTGCTGCATCTCGCTTTCTATGGATTTTGCATCGTATCGTGCGGTAATCGTTTCCATGTGTGATCTCCTGTGATTCTTGTGATCTGATGTCGGCTGGAGAGACATGAAAGTTTCTGTTGCGTGCGATTGCCGGCAATCATCCCCGAAGTGGATCGATCGCAAACATAGATAATGGATGGATGAAAGAGAACCGGGTAGATAATGGTGTGATGATACGAGCATGTTTGAAATCACGTGATCAAGAGGTTACAAATATGAAAAACATCCGGAAAACAAGGGATTGGATTGAGATGGCGTTGGAAGACTTGGATAATGCCGTTGCAAGCGTTACTGAAGGGAGATACCCCGGCAGTGTCTTTTATGCGCAACAATGCACAGAGAAACTCCTGAAAGCGGTTTTATATTTTTTTGGAATAATCCACGAAAAAACACACTTCCCGTCCGACATGCCTGGCTGAAGACATCTTGAATAATCCTGAGATGACACGTGAACTGCAACTCGATAAAGCACAGATTGAACTCTTACTGAAGATGGTTGATAACACTTCTTCTCTTGAGAAACAGCGGAGCATGCCGAGATATGGATAGGAGACGCTAGATAGGATCATAAAGCCGTCAGAAATATACAATGAACTGAAAGCAAAGGAGATCCTGAACCGATCACTCGAAACCCTGGATGCTGTTTATACCTTTTTCAAATCTCTAAATATGGATGAAATGGCGGATGTGTTGGAGGACATGGAAAGATGTTTGAAGAGATGATTGATAATTATATAGATCGAATAAAAAGATTTAATGTAAAAAGTATTGTGCTATTTGGATCGGTTGCCAGAAACGATGCAAAAGAGCAGAGTGATGTGGATATACTCGTGATCACGTTGGGGTTACCTGATATAACGGAAAGATGTGACTTTGTAACGGTTAAAAAACCCTCCAGAATCGAGGACATCTGGATGACGCCAGATGAACTGGCAGAGATGGTCGATGCCAAGACCGGGTTTGTGGTGGATGCGCTGCTTGAGGGGGGGGATATTACTGGACGATGGGACGGTCAACGATGCGAGAAGTCGGCTGATAGACTCTTTGAAGCGACTGAATGCAAAGAAGTTGAAACACGGCTGGTTTATACCGCGGGACGATTTGAGGACGGTAATATCGTTTGATTGAGTTCTCCAATCACGAATCATCGTCCCACGAGATTGCTTCCGATCGTCCCACAGCAGGATCGATCGCAAATGACCGGGCTTGTCCTTTCGCACAGAAACCAATAATACAATACCGGTAATACCAAAAGACCACAAGGGCATCGATATGAGGAAGAATGTGATCTGATGGGCGAAACAACGGATATAACAGCTATTTATGAGCGTCTGGGCGGTCGTGTCACGCTCGACGATTTCAAGGCGAAGATCGAGGAGAAAGTCGCAACGATGGGCGGGTTGTGTGATGAAGAGACCGCAGCCCTGCTGGTTGCCCAGGAACTCGGCGCGGATTCGCCCGTCATACGGATAGAGGACATCAAACCCGGCGATAACGTGAGTTTCGCCTGCAAAGTGGTCTCGGTCTCTGGCGTGCGCGAGTTCTCACGGGAGGACGGAACGACTGGCATGGTGGCGAACATCACGGTCGGAGACGAGACCGGTACACTTCGGATTTCACTCTGGGACGAACTCGTCGATGTCGTGAAGAGAGGCGAGATCGAGGCAGGGCAGCACCTGCAGATCAGCGGATACGCAAGAGATGGTTACGGCGGTGGCGTCGAGGTATCGGTCGGCAGCAAAACCGGACACCTCGAGGTGGTCGAGCCTGTGCAAGAGATCGAAGTGACTGAGCGGTGGGACTTAATTGCAGACCTGCACAAGTCTGAGTACAACACCGCCGATGTGAACGTGGTTGGACAGGTGCTGCATATAGGCGATGTCCGCACCTTTGTGCGCAAAGACAAACCGGGCAGCACAGGGCGCGTCGGGAGTATCACGATCGGGGATGCGACTGGCAAGATCCGGGTGGTGTTATGGGATGACCTGGTCGATTTCATGGCCGAGGGGAATTTGAATGCCGGAGATTGCATAGAAATTACAGGCGGATACACCCGTGAGAACAACTACGATGGTGCGACCGAGATCCAGATCGGAGACCATAGCGGGATTAAAAAAACCGACAAAAAAGTAGACTATGCTGAAAATGTTACACCACTCTCAGATATTGGCATCGACGAGACCTGTACGGTCGTTGGCTATGTCACAGGGCTTGAAGAGACAAAAGAGATCACGCGCAACGATGGTAAAGTGTCCAAAGTGTTAAACATCCATATTTCAGACGAAACCGGGAACAACCGGGTTAGGGTTGCGCTCTGGGGAAATCATGTGGATACGGCACTTGATATCGGAGATAAGATCCAGATAATTGACTGTTACGCAAAATCAGGATGGGGCGGCGGTGGCGTTGAGTTGAGTGTCGGATGGAAGAGTTCGATACGTGTGATTGATGATTGAGGTGTGCGGGAAACACCGCCCCCGCCATCAATCACCAGCCTGATCAGATCACTCCTGATATGCACGCCGTATGACGCCTCTGCCACTAATATCTCGTCAAACGCCGGGATTGAAGTTAGCCCTGGGCGCGCGCGGCGTCCGTTAGATATTTGTTGACTCAATCAAAGAGTATTTCTGTCTTCTGTCCGGACGCGGCAGATGAAAACAACCGGATAGAACGAAAACGATTCCAATGTCACACATTAACCGGATCATGTCAGCCAAAACTGCGAAAGATCATCTGTCCAATCCCATTTTCCTGTGTGTATTGTCAAATACCGATACATGCCGGATTCCAGGCATCTCGGCGGCTGGTGCAACCACTGAACTCAACGACTACACGCCGGCTGCTGATGCCGAGATCGTGGAGTATGGCTGCCCCCGCAGCGCACCAGAGATGCCGATGAGGGAAGGGGGTGCACCAACACCAGCGGTCATAACCCGCGCTGCGCTGCAACTGACCGGGATGCCATACCTATTCATCAATGCCGGACTGCGGTTCGTGCCGGAGGTCCCGGCGATAGACCTCTGCGCCGGGCCCGGGCGTGATATCCGGCAGGGCGATGCGGTATCGCGCCCGGACGTGATTTACGCGAGCGCTTGCCAGATCGGCTCGCAGATCGGAAAGCTATCCGGTTCGATTATCATCGGCGAGAGCATTCCCGGCGGCACGACCACTGCTCTCGGCGTGCTGACCGCACTTGGATACGATTACGGGGTTAGCAGCAGTTTTTCGGAAAATCCGCTCAAAATCAAACGCAATGTCGTGAGACAGGGCATTAGCGCATCCGGCATCACCGTAAGTGATGCACGTGATGACCCTATGCGTGCCATAGCATCTGTCGGAGACCCAATGATGCCGACGGTCGCAGGCATGGTCGCAGGCATAATTTCCAGTGCCGACGCAGGTTCAGATACATGCACCCATGATCACGACATAATTCTCGCAGGTGGAACCCAGATGGCAGCGGTCTTTGCAATAATAAAACATCTGGGTCTGGATATGGACAGAATCTCGATTGCGCCCACAAACTACGTG
>DAOWIV010000152.1 GCA_030640725.1 Methanosarcinales archaeon
ACGATCTCAACCACGCCGGCGATTTCTGGCGGGATTATCTACTTTGCAACCGAAGAGCGGATGTACGCCCTCGATCTCGACGGGCAGGAGGTCTGGAACCGGTCGATGCGATGCAGACTCTCCTCGCCCGCGGTGGCTCACGGCAGGGTCTACATCGGCGATCTGGACAAGCACCTCAACTGCCTTGATTCCGGAAACGGAAGCACGATATGGTGCGAATCCGTTGACGGAGCGGTCAAATCCTCACCGGTTGTTGCGGGTGGCATGGTGTATATCACAGAGTACACGGGCACGGTCTATGGGTTCGATGCCGATTGTGGAACACTGGTCTGGAGCGGTGATACGGAAGGGTTCAACATCGCACAGCCCGCGGTATCAGACGGAATCCTCTTCATCGGCTCGGACTCCGGATACCTGTATGCGTTCCGCGATCCACCACAACTGGAAGGCGACCTCAACCACGATTCAGAAGTCACAGCAGCGGATGCGGTTATTGCGCTTCAGATGGCGGTCGGGGCGGTTCCTGCTATCGATGAGGCGGATATGGACGGCGATTGCCGGGTGACATCGCTCGATGTGCTGATGATCCTGCAGGTGGCGGCAGGCAGTATCAACGCATGATTTCCTATATGTTTAAGTTAAAACAACCATCATGATTCAACCATGAACCCAGAGATCACAACAAAAATAGCAATCCAGATCGTGCTGGTGCTTGTACTCACTACAACGGTTGCATCCGCAGATTGGTCACAGTTCCACAGCGACCCGCAGCGCACAGGAAACGCAAGCGACGGTCCACTCACAAAAATGGTACTCTGGGAGACAAAACCGTCTGTCGGCTACATCGGGGGCGGCGCAAGTATCGCCGGCGATCGTGTCTATGTCGCAACATGGCCCCCGATGGGTGAAAGCAGCAACCTTGGATTGTTCTGCCTGGATAATTCAACCGGCAACATTCTCTGGAAAAACCTGATCGGCGGCACAGGCAGCGCATCCACGCCCGCCGTGGCAGGGGACCGGGTTTTCGTGGGCTCACGTACTCGTGATCTGTATTGCGTAGATGCAATAAATGGCGCCACGATATGGAACGTTACAATCGATGAGAACCCTTCGTACCATGGTGTCGCATCTTCGCCGCTCATCTACAACGATACGGTCTTCGTAAACAGTTTTTCGGATGCAAAGTTACACGTATTTGATTTCTATGGAAAAGAGCTATGGAGTATCGACACTCCAGGTAACATCAATCAATATGCCTCACCTGCAGCATCTGATGGCAGAATATTCTTCGCTGGCGGAGATCCGGCTCTCTACTGCGTGAATATCAGCAACCGGTCGATTCTGTGGAGATTCAACACATCCGATGCAATAAAAACGACGCCTGCAATCGAGGATGGTGTGGTCTACTTCGCAACAAAGAACCGGATGTATGCGGTTAACATGACCGGGGACATGGTTTGGAGTCGTGATCTGAAGGCTACGATCTCTTCGCCAGCAATTGCGCATGGAAAGGTCTATATTGGCTCTGGAACCTCGGAAAAGAAGCTATACTGCTTTGACGCTGGCAACGGAAGTGATATCTGGACTGCATCGGTGAATGGCGCAATCCTATCATCGCCTGCCGTTGCTGATGAAACGGTCTACTTTGGAACGAACACCGGCGACGGTACGGTCTACGCACTGAACGCAACCGATGGTTCCGTACGATGGAGCTACGATACCGGCGACTACATCATGTCCTCGCCGTCGATTTCTGACGGGATGATGTTCATCGGCTCGGATACCGGGTACCTGTATGCGTTTGGTATATGGAAGGGTAATGCGGTGCTGCTAAGTGGCGAGACCCTGAATGTCACAGCAAGAAACAGCAGCGCAGACCGGGCGAACTACACGATCAGCCGCACCACAGCACTCGGAGCGTTCGTAAAGGTGGCAGGAGCGAGGTACGGAAATTTCAATTTCACGATCAACGATTCAGGTTATAATGCATCCGGCACGCTATTCTTTGATTCGATTGCAGACGTCCCAAACGATGAAACGGTAGGCGAATACTGGCACTACTGGGTGAATTATCCCGATGATCCAAAGCCCGGGGTGGGCGCAAACGAGTTTGAGTTGAACGATTCGAGGAGTGCCCGCGATGTGGTCACGTTCTACTATGGCAGCGACGAGACCACGCCAGAGGACTCAAGTGTTGTGATCGAGATCACGACCCAGATCATCGCAAAAAAACCTGAAGCAATCTTTATCACGGTCGAGCGCCGCGATTTCATCGAAAATGTCGCTGAAATGAGCAATCTGAATATCACTCTTCTTCCGCCCTCTGATGTCCGGAGCGGAATCGATCTGACCGGATATGACCTGATATTCCTCGAGCATCTCAGTGGCACACCTGCAGAAAACCTGAAAGGTCCGATCAAGACCGCAAACGCAAGCGAAATTCCAATCATCTGCATCAATTCGGGAGGGTATGGTGCCCTCTTTGGAAATGTCAACCTGACCGAACACTGGTTCATCAAGGAGTACTGGGGTAACTATGCTGAGGAGAATATCGCACGGCTGCTTACATATCTCGAGGTGAATTTCTGCGGTTTGATCGGGGACATAAAGGATCCGGTCCCGGTTCCAAAAGCATACATTCATCATCCGGACACTCCGGAATTGTTTTTTAATACGGCGACATATCTTGAGTGGTATGCTAACAACTGCACCGATTATCAGTACGATCCTGACAACCTGACGATCGGGGTTGCAAACTGGCACACATTCACAGGATCGTCTGATGTAGAGAGACTCATCCACACACTGGAGAAGAAAGGCGCAAACGTCATCTCAACCGCATTTACAGGAACTGACGACCTGAAAGAATTCTATATCGTAAACAACGAGACGATTCTGGATACCATCATCTGCACAAAGTCATTCCAGATCAACTATGGCGATCCTGATCAGGGGGTCGCGGATCTTGAAACCCTGAATGTGCCTGTGATGCGGGCTGTCCGGCTGTACTACATGGCTCCCTGGAAATGGCGAAACGAGACGAGCCACGGAATCTCGATCATGGACTTAGGCTTTCAGGTCGGAATGCCTGAACTTGACGGCATCATCGATCCGATCGTGATTGCCGGAAAGAACGAATCGGATTATGAGTACCAGCCAATCGATGAGCAGATCAACTGGACCTGCGACCGGGCGATCAGATGGGCGCATCTGAACAGCACTCACACCCCAAATAAGGATAAAAGGATCGCGATGATCTACTACAATCACGGCGGCGGCAAGGACAACCTTGGCGCAACTTATGTGAACGTCCCGCCGAGCCTCCAGAATATTTTAAACGCCATGAACCGGTCAGGGTACACTGTCGAAGGCGAGATCCCAAACGAGACCGTACTTGTCAAGATGATGACGCTCAATGGAACAAACATCGGGACATGGGCGTCAGGCGAACTTGAAAGACTCGTCGCATCAGGGACAGCAACCCTGATCCCTGTCGAAACATATCTCGAATGGTTCGGCAAACTTGCGGATGAGCGGCAGAAAGAGGTGAACAAGCGGTGGGGCGAGCCGCCGGGAGAGATCATGACGTGGGAGAACGAGACGACCGGAGAAGAGTACTTCGTGATCCCGAAACTCTCCTTCGGAAATGTCATCCTTACGCCCCAGCCGACGCGTGGCTGGCTTCAGAACAACACGGTGCTGTATCACAACAAGGACATCCCGCCACACCATCAGTACATCGCATTCTACCTCTGGCTTAAGCAGGGGCGGAAGTCCGGTGGGTTTGGTGCGGACGCTATCATGCACTTTGGAAAGCACGGCACGCAGGAGTGGCTTCCCGGGAAGGAGTCGGGCTTATCGTCGGATGATTGTTGGCCCGCAATCCTGATCCAGGACATGCCTGTGATCTATCCATACATCGTGGATAACATTGCGGAGGGTACGCAGGCAAAGCGGCGGGGCAGCGCAACGATGATCACGCATCTGACGCCTCCGATCGTTGCTGCGTGGCTATACGGGAATCTGACCAGCCTTTTAGAGACCGTATCGCTCTACATGGCTGATGGCGTTGAAGGGGATGTTAAGGATGCGTATAAGAAGACGATCATATCAGAATGCAAGGAACTGCACCTCAACGAGACCCTCAAGGTCGATCCGGGAGCCATGAACAACGTTACATTCGATGCTTTCGCTGTGGAACTCGCAGAGTATCTCTATGATCTGAAGACCGAGTTCATGCCTTATGGCTTGCACACCTTTGGCGAACCCCCCGAGGGCAAACCCGGAGCATCTCTCATCATCTCGATGCTCCGCGACGGGTACAAGCAAGAGGTTGCACGCATGATCGGATATGAGGACTATCCTGATCCCATGCAGACAGAGAACGAATCAAGACTTGATAACTGCACCATGCAGCTACTTGAGGAGGTTTTCAATGGCACGAATGTCACAGAAGCGCAGGAGATGCTTCTCAACAACCAATCGAGTGACAAGCTTACCACATATCTGAACCGTGCGGTCGGATTTGCAGACAACATCTCAGCGTGCGATATCGAGGTAGGTAGGACACTCGAAGGATTTGACGGATGGTATATCCCGCCATCCCAAGCCGATGATCCGATACGAAACTCTGACGTGATCCCGACCGGAAGGAACTTCTACTCGATGAATCCGGATAGGGTGCCGACAAAGGAGGCGTGGGAGGTCGGTACGAATATGTCAAAAGCTCTCATCGAGCGATACCGGGCAGACCACGGTGGTAAGTATCCAAGGAAACTTGCGATCGTACTCTGGGCGTGGGCGATGACCGATCAGGGTGTTGTCGAATCCGAGATCTTGCATCTTGTTGGCGCAAAGCCTGTGTGGGATCCTGAGACTGAAAAAGTGATCGACGTCGAACTGATCAATGGAAGCGATTTAGGGCGTCCGAGAATCGATGTCATGGTGGTGCCGTCAGGGCTGCATCGTGATCTATTTCCAGAGAAGCTGAAACTGATCGACCGTGCAATCCGGCTCGCGGAGAATGCCACTCCAGAAGAGGACGAGGGGTGTGCTAACTATGTCAAAGAGAACT
>DAOWIV010000020.1 GCA_030640725.1 Methanosarcinales archaeon
CTATCCGTTCTTATCTGTCCGATTGAAAAAAACATCCTTACTTAGATGAATGGGTTATCTCGACTCTTATCTTTCCACCCCCACCCGCAGCCCGAACCCCCCGCCAAACAGAACCGCCCCCTCCTGATCGCACACCCATCCTGCACCCCTACCCCACATCATCGACCCGACCCCTAAACCACCCCCCTCATGTTCGGGCTGCCTCCTCCCCGCCCGCCCCGCAGCAATGCCGTGATCGCACAGACACCTCGCAGCCCCCACAGCTCCAATAAGATACAGTCCACAACTGTCCCAATCCTCCTCGACATGAAATCCGGAACGGTCATGAGAAAAGTGCGATATCCCTACACGATTGATGCATGACCCCATCGCGGCAAAGAGCATTTTAGCAGGGAGGTGCAGAAGCATGCGAAACGTTTATGTACCACAGCAGCAGTCTATACATCGATAATAACTTGGCAGGTGGCGGGGACATACCCACGACAATGCTTGGCATTGTGCCACCTGGCATAATATCTATTTTTTAACTATCTCTGCAATGTCATCAATAAATATGGAATCATCTGCAATCTGCCGTATTTCAGCACTGAATGAACTTTTAAAGCAGACCAGAATAATTCTTTTGCCTTCTCTTTTCACTTCTTCCAGTGCTTTGATGTAATCCTGATCCCCACCTATGATCACAGCAACATCAAAATTATCCTTGAAAGCGTGGGTCAGGAGATCGGTTGTGAGCATCACATCCACGCCTTTCTCCATAAACTTCCCATCTCTCATCACCAGAGGACGCGTCTCAACATGAAATCCGGACTCTCTCAATGCTTTATGAAACCCGATCTGGGATTCATTTGTGGGATCGACTCCGCTGTAAAAATAGACTCTTATCAGGTCATAATCCCGGGTTAATTCGTCTCGGAGTTTCACGTAATCAATTTTATAGTCTTTCTGAAAGTTCTTGCATCCGAAGAGCACGTTTTGACCATCGATAAATATCATTGCCCGCTTGGCTATTTTTATGGTATCCATTGCAATCGAACCTCTTCTCTATTTGAGATCGATCTTTCAAATACCTGTGGGGAACTGTCGAAAAATCCGAGTGTTTTCGCCGAGTCCACACCGCCAACCTAAAACCCGGGACCCCCCATCGCGTATTTCATCCCCCTATCAAACACCTCTTCGCCCATCCTGAGTGGTATATTCTTCTTTCGGAGCGTTCCCATTATCATGCGTACCGGTACACCCGTTATCTCTGATATTTCCTTCAAACTCCCCTTTTCATTCACATAGAGTTCGATCGCCTTCTCCATTCGGTACTGTTCCAACCGTTCCTCTATGAATTTCCTTGCCAGCGTACTCTTTGGTATGTGTTCTACCTTTGCAAGTCTACTAATAGCCATATCGACATCTGCGCCCAATCGAATGGTTATTGCGGTCGTGTCGCTCATTTTCTCCCCTCCAATATCCTTTCAAGTGTCTGTATTGCGCTATTAACTATGCCCTCCTTCGAGCACCCCATACAGATCGTGCAAACGCGCTCTTTATTCGGAATACGCCAGATGCCCGGTTGCAAAGAGTGTTATCGCGAGGTTCACTGTTATCAGGTATGTATAGATCTTTCTACTCCATAAACCAGAATACATCCGAATTATCTATCAGCAGGACAAGGGTTGGTTCTTCTCTATATCTACCTCCACGATAGCATCCACCAAAAACATAAATCTGATGCCGTCCCAACCAATGAGTATGGCAGTATGCGAGAGATGCGGCGGCAAGGGGTTCGTTCTCATCGAAGAAAAGAAGTGTACCGCGTGCAAAGGCACCGGAAAAGCAAAATCAATAAATCTGAGCGGGTTATCCGAGCAGCAGCTGAAACTTGCCCTCGCCGGTTCGTGCCCCACATGCAACGGGACCGGGGCGACGCAGGTAACCGAAAAATGCAGTGAATGCAACGGTTGCGGAGAGATCAAGGAGTGCAGGGTCTGCGGTTCGCGTTTTGGCGGGGATGGCGACCTGTGCCAGAGTTGTGCAGAGAACCAGTCCGTGGGCATCCTGAGCAATCTCTGCGATGTGAGTGATTTACGCACAGGCGAGGTCTATGAAGGATCGGTCAACGGAGTTGTGGATTTCGGGGTCTTTGTTGACCTTAATAAGAAGATACGCGGACTTGTTCATTCAAGCAACATAAGTTCAGAGGTTGGCGTCGGAGATACCATCCATGTACGCGTGAAAAACATAAAACCCAATGGAAATATAGAGTTGATTCCCGAAAAGCTGAAAAAATACCAGATAGTTGAAATAGAGAAAGACTTCCCGGTATACCCGAGTTCAGATCTCTCAAAATGCATCGGCAAGACTGTATCCATCAAGGGGCGAGTTATCCAGATAAAACAGACGTCAGGACCGACGATATTCACCGTGCTCGATGGAACCGGCGCCACCATCTGCGCCGCATTCGATCGTGCCGGCGAACGCGCATATCCTAAAATCGAAGCTGACGCCATCGCGAAGGTGATCGGGGCTGTATCGCTCAGGAACCGGGAGATTCAGATCGAAGTTGCGGATATGAGACAGATGCTTGGCAGCGAGGCGGCAGAGGTCCACGACCGAATCGAAGATGCGCTCGATGCGGCGTCCGAACCGCAGGAGATCGACTTTATGATAGAAAGCGAGGTGCTAAAGGCTCTGAAGGGCAATATGCGGACGGTTGCAAAGAGGATCCGCAGGGCGGTCTTTGCGTCCCAGCCGATCCTTCTCAGGCACCATGCCGATGCGGACGGGATGACTGCTGCGGTTGCAATCGAGAAAGCGATCCTCCCGCTGATCCGGGATGTCGGCGGCGCGGATGCCGAGTACCATTACTACCGGAGATCACCTTCAAAGGCTCCTTTTTACGAAATGGTGGACATCACCCGGGACCTCTGCTTTGCTCTTGAGGATCAGGAGCGGCACGGTCAGAACCTGCCCCTGATAGTCATCGTGGACAACGGCTCGACCGAAGAGGATGTGCCTGCATTCAAGCACGCAGCGGTCTACGGGATCGATATCGTTGTCGCAGACCACCACCACCCTGACGAGATCGTGGACCAGTACCTCTGCGGGCATGTAAACCCGTATCATGTGGGCGGCGACTTCGGGATCACTGCAGGAATGCTCTGCTTCGAGATCGCACGGATGATCAATCCCGACGTGACCGAGGAGATAAAGCACCTTCCAGCGGTGGCTGCTCTTGGCGACCGCTCAGAGGCGGACGAAGCGAAAAAATACATCGATCTCGTGTCTGATCAATATTCAAGGTCTGATCTCTCCGATATTGCGCTCGCACTCGATTACGAGGCGTTCTGGCTCAGGTTCCAGAGTGGAAGGGGGCTTCTTGACGATATTCTCAATCTTGGAAAGATCGACCGCCACCGGATGCTCGTGAAGTTGCTATGTGAGCAGGCAAGGGCTGCAATCGCTGACCAATTGCAAGCTGCCATGCCGCATCTGCGCACGCAGAAGCTGCAGAACGGAGTATCGCTGAATGTGATCGATCTCGAGCACTTTGCGCAAAAGTTCACGTTCCCGCCGCCGGGAAAGACGTCCGGCGAGATCCATGACCGCATCTGCCAGAAAACCAGTGATCCGGTGGTGACCCTCGGGTACGGTCCTGATTTTGTTGTGATCAGGTCACGCGGTGCTGGCATGAACATCCCAAGAATGGTAAGAGAACTGCACGACGAGCTTACCGGCGCAGGGGTCAACGGCGGCGGGCATCTGGTTGTGGGCAGCATCAAGTTCGTGGAAGGGATGCGAACCGAGGTCCTGCAGCGGCTTGCCGAGATGATCGGGGAGCTTGAGACTGGGTAACGAGGTGTTGCTGAGCAGTATCTTAAACGGTGGTACTTTTGGGCTACGCATAGCAGATTACAACCGATGATCGACGCTTGCTTTGACTATTAAGAGACATTGGAATGGTATCATGAATTATTTTGACTCAAGAATCACTAATGGCATCTTAGAGGGAATTAATAGCGTTGTGCAGTTATTAA
>DAOWIV010000126.1 GCA_030640725.1 Methanosarcinales archaeon
GCACCACTCTTGACTTCGCGTTCCTGGACGCTCTCCCGATCGTCTGGATGAGGCTTCTTGCGTCCCTTAAGAATCCTTCCTTGTCAGCGTCCAGAATGCCGATAAACCCGACCTCCGGAATGTCAAGCCCTTCTCGCAGGAGGTTGATGCCGACCAGAACATCGAATCTGCCGAGCCTGAGCTGGCGGATGATCTCGGTTCGCTCGATGGTCTTGATATCCGAATGAAGATACCGTGTCCTGACACCCTTTCCTGCCAGATATTCGGTCAGTTCCTCTGCAAGCCTCTTTGTGAGCGTGGTGATCAGGATCCGGTCTCCTCTCTTAATCGTCTTTTGGATCAGAGAGAGCACATCCGCGATCTGTCCGTCGATCGGGCGCACCTCAACAACCGGATCGACAAGACCGGTCGGGCGGATGATCTGCTCCACGACCTGCCCCGACTCCCCGATTTCATAAGCGCCCGGCGTTGCTGAGACAAAGACGACGTTTCGCATATAATCTTCAAACTCATCGAACCGGAGCGGGCGGTTGTCGAGGGCTGACGGAAGCCGAAAACCATAATCGACGAGCGTTTTCTTCCGTGAATAGTCGCCTTTGTACATCCCGTGAATCTGCGGGATCATCTGGTGGCTCTCGTCGATCACCATCAGGAAATCGTCCGGGAAATAATCAAGCAGACAGTACGGCTTTTCGCCAACCGATCTCCGGTCAAAGTGACGGGAATAGTTCTCAATCCCTTTGCATGTGCCAGTCTCCTCGATCATCTCGATATCATAGAGTGTTCGCTGTCTGAGTCTGTGGGATTCAAGCATTCCAAGGGACGGGAGCACAGACTCAAGTTCTTCAAGAATGGATGCAATCGCACACTTCTTTGCATATTCCGGGATCACAAAATGCCGCGCCGGATAGACATAGAAATAGTCCATCTCTTCGAGTTTCCTCCCCGTGATCCGGTCGATCTCCGTGATCCGGTCGATCTCGTCCCCGAACATCTCGATCCTGATGATATTGTTGAAATACGCAGGGATGATGTCGATTGTATCTCCTTTCACCCGAAAACGCCCGTGCATCAGCTCGGTATCGTTTCGCTCGAACTGGATCTCGATTAAACGCAAGAGAATCTCGTTTCTGCTGACATGGTCATGCACGCACAGGTCAAATCCCATGTTCCGGAAGTTTTCAGGATTGCCGAGACCATAGATGCAGGAGACCGACGCGACAACGATCACGTCAGGGCGCGACATCAGGGATGCGGTGGTGGACAGGCGCATCTGCTCGATCTTCGGGTTTATCTGGGCGTCTTTCTCGATATACTGGTCGGTCTTTGGGAGATATGACTCAGGCTGGTAATAATCGTAATAAGAGACGAAATACTCAACCCGACTTTCCGGGAAGAACTCCCGAAACTCGTTGTAGAGCTGGGCCGCCAGTGTCTTGTTGTGGGCAATCACGAGCGTTGGCTTCCGGATCCTGTCGATTACGTTCGCGATTGTGAAGGTCTTTCCCGAGCCTGTGACACCAAGCAAGGTCTGAAACCGGCTGCCGCTTTCAAGTCCTGAAACGAGGCTTTCGATAGCTTTGGGCTGTGAGCCTTTTGGCGCAAAGTCAGAGACAAGATGGAACTGGGGCGCGGTCATGGCAGGGTTCGAGTTTAGAGTGGGATCGGGGAATCAAATCCGCTCCGCATCATCGCATGGACTTTCTCTGCAAGCTCCCGGACCTGCACTCTAACCTGCACCATGCTGTCACGGTCACGGATCGTCACGGTACCGTCGTCCAGCGTGTCGTAATCGATCGTCACCGAAAAGGGCGTCCCGATCTCGTCGTTTCTGCGGTATCTTCGCCCGATCGTTCCGGCATCATCGTAACTCACAAAAATCCCGCTTCTGCGGAGTATATCGACGATCTTAATCGCCGGGTCGATCAATTCCTCCCGCGTGAGGAGCGGGAGCACTGCGACCTGCACCGGCGCAACCTCTGCGGGAAGATGGAGCACATATCTTCCTGATTCACGAATTATCGTTCCGGGCAACGGAATCTCTTTTGTGGCAGTACGAGCAACGACGCCGGTTTTTTCAGACACGGGTACTCGGTAAATATATAATAGCCCATCCCTAACTCCCTTTTTAACCGACAGGCTGCCAAATCTACCATCACTGATTTTTATGGTTGCTTTTTCCTCCTTCTCATCGATTATTATTTCGGCTGAGTTTTCATCCTTGAGGATGCGGATGGTTTTACAGCCATAAGATTTGTGGATTTCTGCATTTTCTACCCAGTCGATGCCAGTATAAACCTCCATGAGACGCTTTCTGAGTCTCCTACTATCATTTCCTGGGACCCGGTCCCAGCAAAACAAACACCTCACAGGTTCCTCTTCAAACGAATGTTCGAGCGCCGCATAGATGATACGATCGATGCCAAACGACGGTTCGATTACGTGCGGAATCACGTTCTCGCCGCGAACTTCCTCGATCACGGTCTCATACTCAACCACATCACGCGGAATCCGGATCTCCTCGCCATCGACCGTGATATTAATCTCATCTCCATTCAGGTCTTCTTCTTTCAGGTTTTTGAGTGCTGCAAGAACTTTACCAGCTTTGCCCTTATAGAGAGGACCAATCATGCTCATATCCGGCTTTATCACGATTCGTTCCACCTGCTTTGGCGTGTCATACTCCAGAACGACAGAGAGATCATGCTGGGAATGATTTGCATGTGAAGATAGGTCGTAGTCGGCGCGATCCGCGATTCCAACGATCTCCACCCATCCAAACCGGTCGGTCAGGACCTCGGCGTCCCAGCAATCGACCGCATAGTGCGCCATCTCGTCGGGCTGGTGCTGCCTGAACCGAAGCCGCGCCGGATCGATGCCAGCCCGGACCAGAAAGCGGTTTGTCAGCACGAGGTGGTATGCGAGAAACTCGTGCGCGACTATGCCTTGGTCCACAGCATCACCCACGGTCAGCTCGATGACACCATCGCTGTCGCTGTCGCTGTCGTTTTGCTGACGGGAGGCAGGGTAGAACCGGATGACTGTGTTTTTGATTGTGGAGAACCTGGGGTGGCTTTTATCACGCGGATTGATAAAAATCTCTGCCTCCGCCTGTGTGAATTCGCGGAGTCTGATTACGCCCTGGCGTGGAGAAATCTCGTTTCGATATGCTTTTCCGATTTGCGTAACTCCAAATGGGAGTTTTTCTCGGTAGAACCTGAAGAGCCGATCAAAGTTGATGAACATTCCCTGAGCGGTCTCCGGTCTGAGATAACCCATCCGCTGCGTGCCAGATCCGATTGTGGTCTTAAACATCAGATTGAAATCGAAGACCTCGCCAAACATTCCGACTCCGCCGCATTGCGGGCATTTGATGTCGTGTTCGTCGATCAATTGCTTGATCTCTGGTGCGGATAACGTGTCCGGTATCTCAACGATATCTTTTATCAGGTGATCCGCACGGAATGCGGAGTCGCAGTTGGAACAGACGGTCATCGGGTCAGAAAACCCGTGGACATGTCCGGATGCAACAAAAACAGGCTCGATTCCGATGGTCGGCGTTTCGATCTCGTAAAACCCCTCGCCGATCACATAGATGTCCCGCCAAATATCTTCGATTCTGCGTTTCATCGTTGCGCCGAGAGGACCGTAATCGTAAAAACCCGCTGTTCCGCCGTAGAGTTCAAACGAGTTCCAGAGAAACCCTCTTCGTTTTGCCAGTCCGATTATCTTTTCGTATGTGTCCATAGTGATTCACGCTTCGCTGTTGTGCATACAATCGCATTCATCATCTTTTATCTTTGCCTTAAAGACCTTTGACCTCAGTCTCGCATACGCTATATGTGTTGGACCCGGGATTGTGATCGTGAGCATCATCGGCATCCGGTACTTCAAAGAACCCGCAAATACTCTCGAATGTAGATCGAGACTGTGGGGGCGTTCTGATACTCATTGCACGCAAGCATTCGCCTGCAACTGCATATTTATCCATGACCCGGAAAACTGGCTCTTCGCTATTCCGCGAGGGTAGCTGGAAATCAAGGTACAAAACGCGAAGAACCAAATCTTTTTGTCCGGAGGATAGGGATGCAACGATTGATGATGGAGATTACGACCAAGAAATAACCCAAATTTCGAAAGTGTGTGGTCGCAGGATAGCGTTTTGATTTTTGGGTGGAAAACTTTGGGTTTTAAGATGGAGTTTATACGTAATGGTACGTGCCACCGCTGCCTTAACCGAAGCACACGACAAACGATTTTAGGGCCAGGTTCCGTTGGCAAAACCGAGTGCGACCGCAAGTATGCCAAAGACGACCCCAACGATCATCACGGTCTTCGGGTTGAGACGTACCGCCGACTCGTCCGCATCATAGTATCTCATCAGACCGGCTGAGGACATGAGCCCGCCGCCACTACTTTTTTTCTTAGCCATTGAGCTATTCTTCCTTGATCATGCGATATAAGTGTTTCCAAACGGCGGGGTAGACTAAGAAGACGCGATTACTCGCGCCTCCTTGTCTAAGAACCGTACGTGCGACTTTCACCGCATACGGCTCAAGCATTTTGTAACCCTTTCAGTTCCAGGGCAGCAGTTTTCGGACCCTCCCTCTGAGTTTCCGCAAGTTAAAGTATTCATAGTCAATATAAGGGTTTTTATCGAGCTTCAAACTGATATGTCTGACAATCTTCGTATCTGAGAAGCGTTTTAGCCGAATCGTTCCCGTAGAGAACACCCA
>DAOWIV010000247.1 GCA_030640725.1 Methanosarcinales archaeon
AAACGCAAGAGATACGACTGAATGACTGCGATGCACCTGAACATCAAGCATGAATACAAAAGGCAGACGATTCATGTCTTAATCGGGATGATCGTACTGATATTCCCGTTTGTTCCCCTACAGTACCTCGTGCTGCTGTTGCTCGGGCTGTTCTTCTTTGTCCTGCTGCTGCCGATGTCAAGCAAGCTCTTTGGAATCCTCACGTCGTCAGATAAGGCTACCCGGGGAAGCCCCACAGGTGCGATCTGCCTCAGCGGAAGCATGTTGATCCTGATGTTGGTCGCATGGGTCCTCACATTCACTGATTACGAGTTTCCGATCTTCCTGATCGGGGGTGCGATCGCAATCACCACCTTTGGCGACGGCATGGCAACCATCCTCCGCGTGACCGAACAGGCAAGGTACGATACACTCAACAACATCGAGTACCCAAGGCGGCAGTATCAGGGAGAGCAGACCAAACCAGAGTCGGTCAAAGCCAGCCTGACAATTCTTTCGGTCGGGGCTATCTTTTCGTTTCTGATCGGGGCATGGATCGTGTACTGGACCGGATACGTAATATCATTCCAGTTGTTATTCTTTATCTCGGTCATCGGGGGCACGTCCGGCGCGCTTCTCGAATGCATCTCGACACGGATCCATGACAACATCACAGTTCCGATTGGCTCTGCCATGGCGATGTGGCTGCTCCTTGTCCTTGGATACTCGGTCTCGCCCGGGTATCTGGTGTTTGCGCTCGCCTTTGCGCTGCTGCTGGGATATTTGGCTTACGTTGCAAAAATTGCAGACATTTCAGGGCTGCTCAGCGCAACACTGGTTGGCGTCCTGATCATCGCATTCACTAATGTCTGGTGGTTTCTGCTTCTTCTGACCTTTTATATGCTCGGAGGAGGGTTCACAAAGTATAAATATGAATATAAGAAGTCACTTGGGATTGCACAGGGAAAAGGGGGTGCGAGAGGCTATAGAAACGTTTTTAGCAATAGCATCTTCGCGATCGCTGCGAGCATCTGCTACACCATATTTTACGACCCGCAGGAGGTGTCGCATCTGTTCCTGTACATCTATCTTGGCTCGGTGGCGACCGCAACAGGCGATACGCTTGCAAGCGAGGTCGGCACAACATACAAGGGCAGCCCCCGCATGATCACCACGCTCAAGAAAGTCGAGCCGGGCACCGACGGGGGCGTGTCTACGCTCGGCGAGACGGCTTCCCTGCTCGGCTCACTGGTGATCGCCATCTTCGCGGTTCTCTTTGGCGTGATTGCGGTTGACCCAAACCGTCTGTGCCTGATCGGCATGGCTATCGTTGTCGTCAGCGGGTTTGTGGGCACCAACATCGACAGCCTGCTCGGCGCAACCCTGCAGCAGCGAGGCATCCTCTCCAACAACGGCGTGAATGTGGCATCGACGCTCGCCGGAGGTCTCGTGGCTGGTGCGATGTGGATGGTTGTGGCATGAGGAATGCTCTTTAATTTCTTCCGCTCGGTCGGGACAGATTAACACGAATTGCGTCGATTAAAAGCGTTTCTGTGCAGCCAGACAATAATAAAAGTCTCCCGTGATGTCTGCAAGAACCTTTAAACACCCCGCAGTTGAAGATACTGCAATGGCCGGAAAGATCATATCGATCCACTCTTTCAGAGGCGGGACCGGGAAATCGAATATCACTGCAAATATGGCTACTTACATAGCCTCGAAGGGAAACCGCGTTGGCGTCATCGATACGGATATCCAGTCTCCCGGAATCCATGTCATATTCAGGTTTGATGAATCCGATATCAGCGAGTCCTTAAACGACTATCTCTGGGGCAGATGTGCGGTTAAGGATATTGCGTATGATGTCACTGATAACGTCGGGATTAAAAATGGGGAACTGTATTTTATTCCATCCAGTATGAAACTGGGTGAGATTGCAAGGATTCTCAGAGAGGGTTATGACGCTGAGTTGCTGAATGACGGGCTCAAGAAAGTAATGAGTATCTTCGGGATGGATTACCTCTTTATCGATACGCATCCCGGGTTGAATGAAGAGACCCTGATTTCCGCAGCGATCTCGGATCTTTTCATCGTTGTTCTCAGACCCGATAACCAGGATTATCAGGGAACCAGTATATCCCTCGAAGTAGCCCGGAGAATCGGCATAACCGCAACCTCACTTTTGATAAACAAGATTCCGGGTAGTTATGATCCGGTGGAGGTGAGAGCCCGCATAGAGGAGGCGTATGGATGCGAGGTGATCGGTGCGATACCGCTCTCCGAAGATCTGGCTGAAACCGGGAGTAGGGAGGTGTTCATATTAAAACATCCGGGTCATAGTTTCTCTCTCGCTATCGAGGAGATATCAAAGAATATAATGAGGAATTAAGAGAGGAACGCCCCCCCCTCATTCCGGCGGCAGTATCTTGAAGGTCGTTTCCATGTCGATTCCGGATTCAACCCGTTTTCTGTAATTATAGTAGTAGATCAGTCCGCCGATCATTGAGAGGATACAGAAGACGATGAAAGAATGAAAAGACGTTCCGATGAGCATCCCGGCAAGTAAGAAAGCCGAGAGTATTCCGATTCCTGAGACAAGAGAATTGAATCTCCCGAGCTTGAACGTAGCCATATTGTAATACAGGGGTTTATGTATCGGAAGCAGAAACATCGTGATATTGACGAACATGTAGATCGTTAGCATTGCAATGGTGTTGAATTTCAGTGTTTCAAATATCCCCATGACCTCTGATTCGATCACTGTCAGAACCGTGATCAGATATGTCACAGCAAGTGCATTAACAGGCATTCCGTTTTTATTAACTTTACTAATTTTTTCAGGCATCAGCCCGTCAAACGACCACGCAAATAATATTCGTGAGATCGACATCATCCAGGGGAGTATGTCGCTTACGAGTGCAATCATTATTATAAAAGAAATTAAAATTATTTCAGCGACATAAGGGCTGACATTTATGAAATCCGAGGCTTGTGCATCCGGATGCAGACTATTATAACCCGCGACATATTCCCACGGTATAAATCCGTAAAAGGTAACAGAAACCGCGAAATACAATGCAGTGATGATAAGTATCGCAGAGATTATGCCCTTCGGAATGTTTTTTCTTGGGTCTCTCGTCTCTCCTGAGACGGCAACTGCTGTCCCAAAACCATTGTACGCAAAGAAGAGAACCGATGCAGCACTCAAGAGCATGATTAAGCTATCTAAAAAAGTATCCTTGTTGAACAAATCAAAAGGATGCTCGAAAGCAATCATGTTCCCAGCAGCCAGAGCCGAACTCACAGTCAGAGCCCCATGCTTCTCGGTTGCAGCCTGCAGAAACGTCTCAGGACTATATGTAAGATGATAAAGAACCATTGAAAGAGTACCAAAAAGAATTATAAAGAAGAATATTCTGATAACCCATTTATAATACTTCCAACTCCCCACATTGATCTGGTAACATATACCGAGCACCGCAAGAGTGATTGCGACATAACCCACCGGTGATCTCATGCCATCAATCACGGGCTGACCGACCCCAATTATATAAAACAAATTGATTATCAGACCGGTTGACACATAGGCGATCACCCCCATCGTAACAGCGCCACCAAGCCACTTCATCCATGAAGTCCAGAACCCGAAAAAGGGATTTAAGCCCCGAGAAATAAAAATATAGTCTCCACCATCTCTTGGAAGCGCGGATGCAAGAGACGCATAACAGAGTGCTGTTGCGATCGCAGGTACTGCGCCAACCAGAAAAGCGAGCGGGACCGCGCTCCCGATACCAGGGACCGCTGTCTGAACCGAGAAGGTCTTGATGAATATCCCCATCCCGACAACGGCACAGACAGTTATCGCCATTATGTCAAACCAGCCAAGATACCTCTTTAGTCCGGTCTCCCCCCGTGCAAACCCGAGTTTCTCACCTTTTATCTTCGCAGCCTGACGCTTGATATTCTGAAAAACTACATCGTCTTCGAGATCTTTAAGGGTTCTATCGACTTTTTCTTTCTCGATACTGACTTCAAACTTCATAGCTCCTTTTTCTTCTTCAAGCTTTCCAGATAGTCCCCGCCATCATCTTCATCTCTCCTTTTCGGAGCTTCTCTTGGTTTGACAGTCTTCTCTTTCCGATTCCGGATACGCGGGAGAATCACGTACACCACGAGCACGAAGAGCGCTACAATTACGATTCCCACATACAGAATCGGCAGTGGGGTGCTTTCTTTCTTTGTGGATATTTTTACCGGGACACTCTCCTCGAAGAGACGTACGTTCTCGTCTTCCACGCATCTTATCTCGATGTCCAGTATGTACGTCTTTACAGCGGCGTCTTTTTCGTCGATGTCAAATTTCAATATCGCCTCGCCAATATCGCCCGCGTCCAGATCGCCGATGTAATCATACGAAGCACCATCTTCAAAGCTAAACGGCTGCTCTGTCTTCTCTTTCACCTTTACCCGGACACTCTCTCCCTTCTTGCTACCGATATTCTCAATCACAATCTTCAGTTCGACGTTCTCAGAGCCGGTTGAGAGCTCTGGTGGGGTGGTTTCACTGGACACCACATCGAATAACGGCGTCGATTTCACTGGTATCAGCAGATCCAGGGTCTCGTTTCTGTAAACATTCTTCTGAGCCTCCTCCTGCAGATAACTGAGTTCCAGTTTAGCCAGATGTTCCCCTGGCAGTGTGTATTCATCGATATCGATGTAGAAAGTCGCAGTTCCGCTCCCCAGCGACTCTATCGTTCCGATGTTGGATATATCCGAGTAACTCTCTGATGGCTCAAATCCATCCGGAAGGATCAACTTCGCCTTTACCGCCTCCGCCTTTCCCTCACCGATATTCTGGATCGTGGCGGTCAGTTGCGCATCATCACTGTCCGATATCAATCGTTTCGGGATGCTGTCGATATTTGCAATCTCAAAATCAACCCCCTTCGATTCGACCTCTATGTTCAGATCCCTCTCGCTCCAGTCCGCATCGATCGCTTCCCTGTATTTCACCTTCAGGGTATTGGTTCCTTCAAGAGCGTTTTCATCCACTTTTAATCTGAAATCGACCATCGCAAGATCATTTGCCGGTATATGCCCTATGTCCTCCTCGGTCTTCCAGCCAGATTCCACTGAGAATGGATACTCCGGAACTATCCTGATCCACACATCCTTTGCAGTATCGCCACCGGTGTTGTCCACTTTTATCCATACAGTCAAATATTTACCTGACTCTGCAGGAACCGGGTCAGTCTTTAAGATTCTGACAGATAATGCAGACGCAGAACTTATCGTTAGCAGTATGCAGAATAGTATCAACGCCATCTTAAGCCAGTTCTTCATGATTTACCACCTTCCTGTGTCACAAACCATATTCGTTAAACCTCAAGTTCTTATAAATCTATCCTTGAACTTCTCCTCCAGAACCACAATTGCAGGAACCATCCACATCGCGGCAATGAAACTGTAGCCCACGCCGATTGCAAGGGTTGCTCCGAGTCTGTTAATCACCAACAGAGCGGCGGTGAGCGTTAATACCATGAAACAGACTATTGTGGATGTGGTGGACGCAAAGAGCGCATCTCCGACACTTGGGACCGCAATGCATACCGCATCCTCGATAGTATTTCCCGCTTTCAACTCCTGTTTGATCCGATGATACAGATGGATACTGAAATCGATCCCGACACCCATGACCATCGAGAACACTCCGGTTGAGAGTGGTGTGAACGGCAGATTGATATGCCCCATCGTTGAGAATGTCCAGACGAGCGCAAAGACGATCGGAAGCAGCGTAAGCACACCAGCAATCGGCGATCGATATATGAATGATGCTATGAGGAATACCAGCATGAAACCGAGCACGGATGTCCAGCCCAGGTCTTTCTCCATAGAATCCTCCAATGCCGCATCCTTGGCTAACAGCCCAACGAGAACAACATCCACCCCATCCGGAAATCTAACAGACCCGATCTCCCTCTCAAACTCAGGAACGGTATTCTCATCGAATACCCCATTAACCTCAAACGTCAGATAGGAATAATCCGAATTGAACCGGGATCGCAACTGTGGATGCTCTTCGAGTATTTTTTTACTCATATCCAGTGTTCGTGGAAGATGCCCATCGTTTATCTCCCTGATGTCCCCGGTAACCGAGTCCACCTGATCGACATACTCGATAGTGCTTATCAGGGATGCAAGTACATGGGTCGATCGTAAAACCGCTGGATCGCTCAGATCAGAGACGACATCGTTATGGTTCAGCCTGACCAGGAACGTAATCGAGTCCATTCCCGCATAGTCCGATGCTGCTCTCCCCATCACCTTCAGCACATCGGACTCCTCGGGTATCCAGTTTTCGCTTGAAGTGTCGGTCCACACCTTCAAGATCCCCGGGGTAATCATGACCGTGAAGACTATTGCAATGATGAGAACCAGCACAGGCGCATTTGCCTGAAACCGCGCCACCAGGTCAAGGACTCTTTTCAGGATGCTTTCCTTGTAAACGCCGGTATCTCTTGTTATCTTGAAGATCAGATGATCAAAAGTCGAGTACAGATACTTTCGTTCCATTACGAGCAGCGGGGGCAGAACAATTATTGTTGCCATGAAGGCATAAAAGATTCCGATTGTTAACAAAAACCCCATATCCCTATTAAGCGGCATGCTTCCACCCATCAGCGCAACAAAACCAGCCATCGTGGTTGCAACAGACGCCACCAGTGCAGTCCCGATCGAGACCACCGAATCCTGCAGTGCAAAATCCTCACCCCTCTTCACCAGTTCAAAGAATCGATGTGTCACATGTATCCCGTAATCGATCCCCATACCAACAAGCATCGCGCCAAGTCCGACCGTCATGGCAGACAGCTTGATTCCGAGATAACTCATGGTTCCGCTTATCCAGATCACACCCAGAAAAACCGGAATAATCGATATGAAAGCGGTGACCGGATGTTTGAGCAAGTACCATAGAATGATGAAGACAAAGATCATGCTGACTGCGATGGTGCCTATCAGGTCACGCGACAGGAGTTTCATTATGTAGTTCATGACAGACGGCATCCCGGTGATGCTCGTCTTTATCCCGATCGGCTTCGGACAGTCCGCAATATCCCTGTTTATCTCATACTCAAGTTCATCCTGCACATCCACATCACCACAGATATCCACTGGAACCGATATCAGAGTCGAGGAATACTCCGAATTAACAAATCCCCGGACCTGTTCGCTATTTTCAATGATCGCCCTGATATGTTCCTCAGTATCCGGAATCTCGCCATCATTCGCCAGTTTGAGCGCGTGTGATAAGCTGTAAACTGCTTTGACATTCTTCTCACTGGCGATCGAATCACTCAGGATATTCACATACTCTGCAACCCTCGGATCTCGAATATCATTAACCGCATGTAGATCATCAGAAGAGGGGTCGAGTTCCACCAGAACGAGCATCGTCTCTGTTGACCCGAACTCCGTTGATATGACATCCTGCATCCTGATAACCTCCATGTCATCAGAGAGCATGCTGTCATACGAAGGATCCAGCTTCATCTGCACAGACCCGAAAGCCATAACAGCAGTGAATACCAGCACGATCAGGAGGATTAATACCGGATACTTCTCCTGAACCGCTGCTAATTTCCGTAAGGCGTCTTCGATGAGTGGCATGGGTCTGTGGGGTTTATGATGTATTCTGTATACTTATGTAGTTCCATCCTCGTCTGATGCTGTCCATACGTTGGTCAAATCACGGCACCCGTGTGAAGGGGACAAAACGGATACCCTCTTTCCAGTGTTGCCCCTCTGCATAGATTATCAGCACACTTGGGAATTCATCCCCTTCCCTGACAGGCTCAACTACAACAAGCCCTTCTCTCCGGTCTCCTTCCGGAATATGCTGATTTATGAAGATACGTTCTGCCGCATGAGGGGTTAACGTTCGAGTATCCTGCCAGCACATACTGCCATCACGGTCGTAGACGATGATCCTGTAATCAGCTCGCTGGTCTTGAAGATTCAGCACCTCAACATAACTGTGCCAGTTCGAGGTGTCCCAGTATGAAGCGTATTTTACCATCTTTGCAACCTCCTTTCTAAGTCGCCAAACCCCGCGACTATAAGTGCAG
>DAOWIV010000134.1 GCA_030640725.1 Methanosarcinales archaeon
ATATATCAGATATCCAATTGTAAAATCGCCTCGGTCATTCAGGGAGCAACTCTGACAGGTCGCCGTAAAATTTGAGCAGCAACTTGGTCACCGGATTCTCCTCGTCCAGCGTGAACGTGCGGATCTGTTTCCCAACTTTCTTTTCGGTAATGATCCCGATTGCAAGCAGCGGTTCGATCACTCGTGAAACACTCGAATGCGATAGTCCGGTCTCCTCTGCGATTCCTGAGTGGTAGGTGAATGTGCCCCGGTTCTTTGCATGACATCCGAAGAGTGGGGTTGGGGTATCTGGAGATGATGGGTGATGTGGTGCCGCATTGGCGTGGGCGGAGGTGTACGTGAATTTCGTCCCAAGACCCGTTTCCCGCAAACCTTTATAATGGATACACCCCCCGCATTTGTTATGGTGCGGTCTAAGAGCGGAATTACAAACATCGCCATCTTCCTGGCACTGGCGTTCATCCTGTCGATCTCAGAGATAGTCCGTCTCGTCACAGATTACTGGTGGTTTGACGCTCTTGGCTTCTCCCGGATCTTCATGATCAGCTTGACTGCGAAACTACTCTTATTTGCAGTTTCGGCGTTATTTTTCCTCATATTTCTGCTCGGCAACCTCTGGATATCCTCAAAAGCAAACCCATCCAGGTCAGAGATCCCCTCAAAGTTAAAGATCGTGATTGCTCTGGTTTTATCATTCTTTGTCGGACTTGCAAGCTCGCAGAAGTGGTTTGTGGCGCTACAGTACCTGAATCAAGAAACATTTAGCTTGCAAGACCCAATCTTCCTGAAGGATGTTGCTTTCTACGTATTCTCGCTGCCGTTCATCCACGCGGTCAGGAGCTTCCTGATGGCTTGCGTGGTAATCACGATCATCATGGTGCTTCTGGACTATATGCAGTCGTTTATCATCCGCATGTTTAAACAGGCGCAGGTTTCCACGCCAGTGGGCGAGGGTCCGATCTACGATGTCAGTTTCCAGTCGGCGATCGCAGGCATGAAGCGAAATGCGCTTGCACATGTAGCCGTTCTCGGATCGTTCTTCTTCATCCTCCTTGCCGCGAACCACTATCTTGCCAGATTCTCCATAATGTACTCAGAAAAAGGGATTGTGGTGGGAGCTGGCTACACTGATGTCGCCATATACCTTCCGATCATCAATATATTGATGATCTTTGTGTTGTTCATTGCCCTGTTATTCTATGTCTGGATATTCTTCATTTCAGGCAGGCAGGATCGTCAGAAGAGCAGCATATTGGTTTATGCAGTGGTTTTCTACCTGCTGGTCTCATTTATTGGTCCAACGGTGATTCCCGGAATCGTACAGACTTATAAAGTCTCGCCAAACGAGATACGTCTGGAAGCGCCCTACATCGAGAACAACATCAGGTTTACAAAGATCGCCTACGGGCTTGCCGATGTGGAGGAGAGAACCTTCCAGGCTGAGATGAACCTGACCCCGGAAGTGATGGCAAACTCACAGGAAACGATGGACAATATCCGAATTCTCGATTTGAGACCGCTCATACAGACATACAAGCAAATGCAGGAAATAAGGTTGTATTATGACCTTTCAGGTATCGACATCGACCGGTACGAGATCGATGGAAGATACACAGAGGTGATGTTAGCTCCAAGAGAGATGGATCAGGATCAGATCGTGTCAAAGACGTGGGTGAACATCCATACAGTCTACACACACGGATTTGGCGTTGTAATGAGCCCTGTAAATAGCGTTACAAGAGAGGGACTTCCCAACTACCTGATAAAAGATATTCCTCCGGTGTACACTGTAGAGGAACCAAAACTACAGATCGAAAAGCCACAAATATACTATGGAGAGCGGGATAATGATTTTGTGATAGTAAACACCCGTACAGAGGAGTTTGATTATCCAAAAGGCGATACTAACGAGTATATCCGGTACGATGGGGGCGGAGGGGTGCAACTGGACACAGCCATGAAGAAACTGTTGATGGCGATACGATTCAGGGATATCAAGATCCTGTTATCGTCAGACGTCACTCCTGAGAGTAGGATTATGTTTGAAAGGGATGTAAAGGATCGAATATCGAAGATCACCCCGTTCCTGATGCTTGACCGGGATCCCTACCTCACCATCTGCGACGGCAGATTAGTCTGGATACAGGATGCATACACAGTTACAGGCAATTTCCCGTACTCAGAGAAGCGTGGTTCTGTCAATTACATACGAAACTCCGTAAAGATCACTGTCGATGCTTATGATGGGGACGTAACCTACTATATCGCCGATACCGCTGACCAAGACCCGATAATCACAACTTACGCCAGGATATTTCCCGAGCAGTTCAAATCGCTTGATCTGATGCCAGATGAGCTTAAAAAACACATAAGATATCCCGAAGACCTGTTTAAGATACAATCCGACATCTACAACACATATCATATGAGTGACGTAAAGGTCTTCTATAACAAGGAGGATGCATGGCAGATCCCGCACGAGGTGTACGGTACAAGCCAGCAGGTACTGGTGGAGCCTTATTACATAATAATGAAGCTTCCCGGTGAAAACAATGAGGAATTCATCCTGATGAGTCCGTTTACGCCAATAAGGAAGGATAACATGGTTGCATGGCTCGC
>DAOWIV010000170.1 GCA_030640725.1 Methanosarcinales archaeon
AAACGGCTTGAATCGCGGAAGGAGACTGAGACGCGGCCCGAAGCTTGTGGGGCACAACATCCGAAGAGTGGGGTATCTGGAAGTGATGGGTGATGTGGTGCCGCATTGGCGTGAGGGGTGTACATGAATTTCGTCCCAAGACCTGAAATCGCCTGAAAACCGTCGTGGGCAGGATTTCTCGTTCTGATTAGCATGGCTGTTGTGCCCCCGTGCGCGGGAAATCGAGAGATCTGCATGAGACGCTACTGCCCGGAATCGATGATCCCCATCGCAACCTCAGCCGCCCGCTCGCCTGACATCATCATCCCGCCAAAGATCGGACCCATCCGCGGACCGCCATAGACAGCGTTTGCAGCCATGCCTGAAACAACCAGTCCTGGATATACCTCCTTTGTGAAATCGAGAAGCGCACGCTCGCCCACGTCTGCCCACATCGGCTGCTCGCCAATAACACGCATACTGTCTGGCGCGCTCGGTATCTTTTCCTGTACGATCCTGCATATCTCTGCGTCGTGTCCGGTGCCGTCGATCACCACCTTCGACCGGACCGCCAGCGGATCGACATGCAGACGCGCCCGCTCAACCGCGGTCCAGTTGAGAACAAGCCCTGACACCCTGCCATTCTCCCGGATCATCACGTCCTCGGCACTCATCAGATTGAAAACCTTTGCGCCCGCTCCGATCGCGGATGCGGCAATCCGGCAGACCGATTCGATCGAATCAGCTACATAGAGACCTGACTCACATTCGGTGTATTTGATGCCGAATTCGTCAAGGAAACGGCGTGCTTCTTCCTGCACCACGATTCTTGGAAACATCATGCCGCCGCCCCACATGCCGCCGCCGATCGAGAGATTTCGCTCAAAGACGACCGTATCGACGCCTGCTTTTGCAAGGGTGTATGCGGCAACGAGATTCGCAGGTCCTGCGCCGACGAGCGCTGCATCCACGTCAGTTACATCAAGGAACGATTTCGTAAATTCGGTAACGATTGCTCTGGTAATACTTGTTTCATCGATCGCCATGATGGTTGTTTGTATCCTTGCAACCTTAATATTTTAACCCGCGTGATCAGGGCGGCTCTGAGCGTGGCAGGGAAGGTAAATTCGCCCCCTTCCGCCTCCTCCGCCCCCTAATCTCAGTCGCCGTTCTCTACCATCCCCGCCACCACATCTACCGCCACATCCGGCCCCGCCCCAGCGTCCTGAAACGGCACGATATCCGCGTACCACCCCTGAAGGAAGAGAAGCGCGTGGTATTTCATGAATACCGGGCACGGCACGGTTGCAAGAGTGATCAGAAACACAAGTACCAGCATAGCTATAATAATGCCCGGTACGAGCAAAACAATGATTGTCACTCCGGAAAAACATATTCCAAGCAACGAAAGGATTAGATAAACCGCGATGCCGATCACTGCCATGATAAGTACTGCAAGCAACCCGACGATGATCGCGATGATAGTTGCGACGATGCCGACCACAATGCTTAGCAGTATCCGCAGTACCCAGTAGATAAGTACCTGTGGAATGCTACGCGCTGCAGTACCGACCACTCTTGCAAGCGCGCCTGTTATACTCACATTCTCATACAGCATCACCGGGATCGCCAGGTTGATGAACGAACCCACAAGCGCAAAGATCACAATTCCGATCACGATAACAGTAAAAAACATGAAAAGCGATCCGAAAAATACGATACTGAAGTCCTCCTTAAATAGCGAGGATAACGCTGGAAGCAGCGATAAGATGATGGCGATTAAGAACGTGATGCCAAGTATCCATCTCAGCACAAACAGTTGCAGGGCGTTTCCCAGGTTGTTTCTGATGTACGTCCCGATGGTAACGGTGTTGTTCACCACCGATTCGACAAAAACAAACTCCATCGCACACGAGATGTACGAAAACAGGACGATCGCCAGCAGGATGAGCAGTGCTGCAAGTGCAATGAGATATCGGATCTGGCGCATAAACGCTGGCACTTCGGATACTAACTCTTTCACTGCCTCATCGAACTCATTGTCGTCGAAGCATTTAAAGCCTTCAGAATCTCCGAAATTCCCGCCTGACGAGTTATATCCACAATTTGATCCGCCGGCGCCGATAAAGAACAGGATTATCGCAAGTTTTACCCACATTCCCAAATCAAAAGGCTCAAATAGCAGGCGCCGGGTCTTTGTCAGAGCATCCTCGATTACATCCCATGCAGTCCATTCGGACATCAGGGTGATTGAATGAATCGATCCGGTATATAATTTGGGGTGGTGCCGGTGAGAGGTTTTAATTTATTCTGGCGGTTGAAAAACAGGATACCAATACTGCAAACACTGGTAAGATCGGATTGTTGAAATCAGTGTTACCTGCCACCGTCCCCGATATATTTACATCACCGAAACGCACATAAATAGATATCATGGAGATCATATTCGATGACATCGGGAGTTACCCACTCCCAGAGGGGGGGGAAGACCGTGTGCAGCAAGCATTTGCAGACAAACGGTATGATGACGTCAGCGAGGTCGTTTGCGATGCCATGCGCCAGAAGATCGCTGCCGGTGTCGAGATACCTGCGTACCCGCAGTTTCAGGACATGAACCAGCAGTTTCTCGGGATCATCAATGACCCATCATCTGCTGAGGCGCCATTTCTCGTAAAAGAAGACTGCGCAGATATAATCGAGCTACAACTCCTTGAACCGGTCGCAAAGGAGTATTTCGAGGAGAACGGGGAGCGATTGAGGGTTAGGGTCTGCATCACAGGCGCGATCGAGCTGTATCTGAAGCAGTTTGGCGGCACCGAATACTCTGACATACTTGAACTCTTCGCACGAAGCGTCGATCGGTTCGTAAAGAGGGCGCTTGACATGAAGTCGTCGTTTGATGTCGCCTTAATCAGCATCGATGAGCCGAGTATCGGCATCAATCCTGATATCATGTTCGATGACGACGAGATCATCCGTGCGCTCGATTTATCAGCGAAATCCTCCAGTGTCGATACGCAGATTCACCTGCACTCGCCGTTGCATTACAATATTGCATGTGAGTCAGATTCGATCAACGTCGTCGGCGTGGAATCCGCAGCAAACCCGGATTATCTCGAACTGGTCGAAAAGGCGGATCTTGAGCAGTATGATACATTTCTGCGGGTTGGCGTGACAAGAACAGACATCTTTGGCATGACCGCCGAATTAAACGAACGATACCAGATCAATGTGTGGAAGGAGACATCCATGCTCGACGAGATCGTGACGTCGATGGAGACCCCTGATGTGGTTGCAAAACGGCTCAAACGGGCTTACGAGCGGTTTGGAGATACAATCCGATACGCAGGACCTGATTGCGGGCTTGGTTCATGGCAGTATCAGGATCTTGCACAAAAGCTCCTCGCAAACACTGGTAGCGGCATTTCCATGTTCAAAGAAGGTATATCGTAATGAGCAGGGTTCCCTCTGGCATCCCCGGTCTGGATGACATGCTTACAGACGGTTTCATCAGCGGTGACATCGTCCTGGTCACGGGCAGTCCCGGATCAGGGAAGACGACGCTCGGGCTTCAGTATCTGCACCATGGCGCCACTGAGTACGGAGAACCCGGGATATTTGTCACACTCGAGGAAAGCCCTGCACGGGTGATCAGAAACGCGTGGCAGTTTGGGTGGGATATCGAACGGTTGGTCAAAGAAAACGTAATGCGGGTTATACACGCGGATCCGGTCACTTATGCTCATTATATTCCTGAGCATGACAGCGATAGTGACATGCACCTTGACACAGGGGCAAGAATCGTTGAAACTTTGAGCAAACGCATCGAACGCTATGTTGGCGAGATTGGTGCAAAGCGCATCTTTATCGACTCAATCACCTCGCTAAAAATCTCGCAGGAGCGATTTCATGCAAGGTTTGCCATAATGGAGCTAATCAAGAACCTCGAAAACCTTGGTTGCACGACAATGCTCTCGAGCGAGATTACTTCAGGGGCACTGGCTTATGAATCGTTCAGTGTGGAAGAGTACCTCTCAGAGGTCGTTATTCGTATGCACGTGGTCCGTGTGGCAGGTGGCAGGATACGGGCGATCGAGATTCTGAAGATGCGTGGCGGAAAACACGATGATATGCTGCGACCGTACGCGATTCTTGATACGGGTCTGGTCATCTATCCACGGGAGACGGTTATTGACAGTGATGCCATCAACGCTGTGGCAATGATGTGAATGTGATACAGAGTGATCTCGCAAAATGGGAATATTCGATTCATTCAAGGGGAAAAGACTGATAAAAGCTTTGAAAGATGAGGACGTTACGGTCCGGACGAATGCAGCGGATGCTCTTGGAGAAATGGGAGAACTGGCTGTAGAACCCCTTATAGATGCTCTGAATGACATATCAGGAGATGTCCGGGGGACAGCGGCGCGATCGCTCGGGAAGATCGGTGACAGCAGGGCAGTATCCCGCCTCGTCCAGGATCTGGATGATGTGAACCGGGATGTCAGGAAGAATGTGGTATGGTCACTTGGGGAGATCAGGGACCCTGGCGCTGTCGGACACATTTTGCAGGCTATGAAGGATGAAGAAGAGGATATCCGGGAAGAAGCCGCCATATCCCTTGAAAAAATAGGAGAACCAGCGATCGGACATCTTCTTCAGGCATTGAAAGACGATGAATGGCACATCCGGGCGAGTTCGGCAGAGGTTCTCGGAAAAATCGGGAATCCGGCAATTCTACCTCTTGTCCGGACGCTGAACGATCGAAACTGGTCTGCCCGTGAGCTTGCGGCTGAAACGCTCAAGGGTATGGGCTGGCAGCCAGGAAGCAACATCGAAAAGATCTATTACATGATCGGAATGGGCGACTGGACTGGGCTGGTGGCGATCGGGGAGCCTGCGGTCGAACCTCTTGTCTGGGCTTTGCGGGATGAGTATGCGCAGGTCAGAGCGAACGCATCCCGCGCGCTTGGATCGATAGGCGACGAAAGAGCGGTCAGATATCTCGCACCTGCTTTGAAAGACCCTGTTGCCGACGTCCGGAACTGCGTAGTATGCGCTCTCGGAGCGATAGGCAACAGGAGCGCGGTTGAATATCTTGTTCCGACTCTGGGGGATAGGAACCAGTCTGTCCGTGAGAATGCGGCAATAGTTCTTGAAAAGATGGGGTGGAAGCCCGGAAATCGCATCGAGAAGATCTATTACATGATCGGAATGGGCGACTGGGCTGGGCTGGTGGCGATAGGGGCACCTGCGGTCGAACCTCTTGTCTGGGCTCTAAAGGACGAATCTGACGAGATCCGGGCAAGCGTAGCTCATGTTCTCGGGATGATTAGCGGCAAAGGAGCGGTTGAACCGCTTATCAGGGCTATGGAGGATCGCTCTGACGACGTTCGTGAAAGTGCCGCCCGTGCTCTCGGAGAGATAGGGGATCCTGCCGTTCTGCCACTTATCCGGGCTTTAAATGGCGGGAGTCTGTATGTTCGGGAGAATGCGGCGATCGCTCTCGAAATGATAGGAGAACCGGCGGTCGAACCGCTTATTTCGGCTCTGGGTGGTAGCGATGCGGACCTTAGAAGGTATGCGGCAACGGCTCTTGGCGAGATAGGCGACAAAAGAGCGGTTGAGCCACTCATCTTGTCTCTGGGCGACAGGTATGAAGATGTCAGGAAGTCTGTGGCACGAGCGCTTGGATCAATAGGCGATACAAGAGCGGTCGAACCGCTCATCAAAGCCTCGAAGGACGTGAATAAGAATGTCAGGGAGAGCGCAACGATGGCTCTTGGAGAGATCAGGGATGAGCGGGTTGTTGCGCCGCTTATTTCAGCTCTTGGCGATGAACTCTGGAGTGTTCGTGGTTATGCGGCAGAGGCTCTCGGGAAGGTGAAGAGCGCAAGCGCCATCGAGCCTCTTGTCATGGCTATGAAGGATAGGGACGAGCGCGTCCGGTGGTGGGTGGTCTGGGCGCTCGGCGAGATGGGCGGACTGGCAGAAGAACCCCTGACCCATGCGCTGAAAGATGAAGACTGGAATGTCAGGAGGGCTGCGAAAGAGGCTCTTGAGAATATCAGGGTGAAGAGCGCCTGAAAACGGCGCAATCCGAAAGTAACCAAAAGCAAGCATCTGCAGCTCACATCCACGCGCCAGCCATGAATGCAACGAGCGCCACTGCCATCGCCTGCTTGAACAATCTCGACGAACCCGCGGCATCGCCCTTGGACAATCGCAGTATCGCAGTCAGGAAGCATAGATCGGCAAACCCGACAACGAGCAGGTACCATATCGAGAACCCGGTGAAATACGGCAGCGGGCTTAACAGCACGGCGACCACACCGACAGCCGATGCGACATATCCTGCCTGCTTGCGCCCTACCCGGATCGGAAGCGTGGTAGCACCCATTGCCAGATCGCCGCGGGTATCCTCAATGTCCTTTGCGATCTCGCGTGCGACGGTTGCAAGCATCGAAAGCCCGAATAATCCGGCGGTTCGGATGATGCCGGAAATCCCGAAGAGCGCACCCCCGAACAGGAACGTGGAGCCTGTGAGATACCCAATACAGGCATTTCCGGTAAGCGCCGTGCGTTTCAGATTGCGGGCATAGAGGATGAGCAGCGCCGAGTTGATGACGGCAACGACGAAACAGATCGTGCCAAGGAAGCCGGATAATAAAATCCCGGTCCCAAAGAGCAGAAGCGAAAAATAGAGTACAATATTCTGGCTCACGCGTCCTGATGGTATGGGGCGCATTGGTTTGTTGATCGCATCGATATCCGCATCAAAGAAATCGTTGATCGCGTTTCCTGCGCCAGTGATCAAAAAAACACATGCAAATACGAGCGAGATTCCAAAAATCGATATTCCATCAGAAACCGGGGCATAAGCAATTCCCGAGCCGATGACGGCTGCAAAACCAGCCATCGCGCAGTTTCCTGCACGGAGCAACTCAAAGAAACCCTTGCATTGCATTTGGAAACTCACCTGCGGACTTCGGAACTTCTAACACCCGACTTCAGATTTCCGACTTCGGGATTTGGTGCATCACCCCGACCTGCAGCATCCGGTCAAGCGCACGTTTTGCCCTCGCCTGCACCGCGTCTGGTATGGTAACAACATATTCGAGATTCTCAAGCGAGCGAACCACCTCAGGTAGCGTAACCATCTTCATAGCCGGGCAGATCGTGTAATCAGAGACTGTGTAGAACAACTTTCCAGGAAATTCCTTCTCCAATCTATGAATCATTCCTGATTCGGTGCCGATGATGAACTCATTCGAATGCGATGCCCTAACATGCCTGATCATGCCCTCGGTGCTCTGCACACCATCTGCAAGATCGATCACCCCGGGTCGGCATTCGGGATGCACGAGCACCTCTGCGCCCGGGTGCTTTTCCTTCGCATCTGCGATGTCGCGGGGCAGGATCTGGTGGTGCGTCGGGCAGTACCCGTCCCATGGTATGACCGTCTTCTCTGTAAACCGGGCTGCATAGAGCGCAAGGTTCTTGTCGGGCACAAAGATCACCTCGTCACAGTCAAGCGACTCCACCACCTCGACAGCGTTTGCCGAGGTACAGCAGATGTCACTCTCTGCTTTCACCGGCGCACTTGTGTTCACATAGCAGACCACCCCTGCGCCGGGATGTATGCGTTTCATCTCGATCAACGCCTCGCAGGTGATCATCGCAGCCATCGGGCATTTTGCATCGGTATCCGGGATTAAAACAGTCTTGTCAGGACTTAAAATAGCTGCGGACTCAGCCATAAAGTCAACACCGCAGAACAGGATCACACCAGCATCGGTCCGGGCTGCCTGCTGGCTCAATGCGAACGAATCGCCAACAAAGTCGGCAATGTCCTGAATTTCGGGTCGCTGGTAGTTATGAACAAGGATAATTGCATTTCTCTCCTGTTTTAACCAGCGAATTTTTTCGAGCATATAATCTGCTTTTTGGCACGCATTGTTTATAAAACGACTTGAGCGGCACAGGTTCTTGCCTTTATGGGGGATGATGTTGGGACGGATCTCCTGTCAGGTATATCCGCAAAGTCACTGAAAGTACTGAAAGTCACTGAGAAGTTGCCCCACCGCAGCACACCCCCGACCAACCTACACGAAAACCGCTGCTAAACAAAACCCCTCACGATCTCTTTTCCCACTTCGCAAGTTTCAGCACCTCTGAAAGCGACTTGCCTCGTTCTATCTCTGCTCTTATCCGAAGCTCGGTCTTGTAAACCTCTTTCGCTCTCCTTGCGATCTCGTAAGCCCGTTCCTTTGGAATCACAACCACACCGCTGTCATCACCAACAACATAATCACCTTCCCGCACGATCTGCCCCCCACAGATTATCTCCACGCCGATCTCGCCATATCCCTTTGGCTCGCCAGCGTTTGGTACAATCGCACGCGCAAAGACCGGGTAATTAAACTCCCGTATCGCATCCACGTCCCTTACCGCGCCATCGATCACGACACCCACCACTTTTCGGTTCATGCAGCTGAGAGTCGCAAGTTCCCCCCATGGCGCAACATCGGCGCGTCCGTTGTCAATCACAATTACGTCGCCCTCGCAAGCTCGGTCGATCGCCTCGATAGGCTTTGCCCAGTCACCGGGAAGCGTCTGCACCGTGATCGCCCTTCCTGCGATCTTCAGACCCGGACATATCGATATTATCCCGCTCATCGCACCTTTGCGATGCATCGCATCCGAGATATTCGGCGTCGATACTTGTAAGAGCAGTTCAATCGTTCTCTCGTCCGTTGACTCTTTCCGAACCGGCTCTGATGACGCGGGTCTGCGATCGATTGCACCGCGGACCCTGGCAGCCGCAGAGGCGGCATCATCAGAACGCGTGATCGCCCCGCCGACGATGATGATGTCAGCACCAATCGATGCTGCACGAGAAGCAGTCTCCGGGTCAAGCCCGCCAGCAACCGCAACCTCGATTTCCACGGCATCCACCACTTTCTCGAGAGTGTCCAGTGCGTCTGCACCCGCCATCTGCTGATCGATCCCGGCATGGACGCAGATCCGGTCGATCCCCTGCTGTTCGAGTTCTTTTGCCCGGCTGACCGGATCATACACAGACAGGAGATCAGCCATCAACGCAACACCGTATTTTCTTGCTGACCGGACTGCATCCTCGATCGTCGAATCGTCGGCACTGCCAAGGATTGCAACGATGTCAGCACCCGATTTTGCAGCCATCTCGACCTCGATTGCCCCGGTGTCCATCGTCTTCATGTCAGCGATGATTATGTGGTCAGGAAACGCGCTTTTGATGGCACGTACCGCAGCCATCCCCTCGCTCTTGATGAGCGGTGTCCCGACCTCGATTAAGTCGATGTATTCGATGGTTTCTCTCGCGATGTCTATCGCACGGTCGGTTTCCAGCAGATCAAGTGCGAGCTGGAGTTTTTTGCGAGACATGTGTTTCTTTTGGGTGTGATGGGGATAAAGCATACCCTGGATGCACCAGTGTATTTGAGTTATACTTCACACCGCCACAACCCCTAAGCTTTTTCAAACCTCTGAAATCGTAATGTGAGCAAAGAGTCGAGTTCTTGT
>DAOWIV010000017.1 GCA_030640725.1 Methanosarcinales archaeon
AGACTTCGTTTTGCGCCCAGTCCTACAGGGTATCCACATTTAGGCAACATCAGGACTGCTCTATTCAACTGGCTTTTTGCTCGCCATCACGGCGGCAAGTTTATCTTACGAATTGAAGATACTGACATTGCCCGTAAGGTAGAGGGTGCAGTGGAGGTAATACTAGACTCCGGAGGTGCAGCAATCGGCGCGATCACGTTCCGAACCCCGGAAGCGACGGTCAACGACGGTGCCAGTAAGGCACCTTTCAGGACACGTCAATCATTGATAGCTCATACGTTGTTTCTGGTGTCAAGTCTTTTTGCATTTTCGTATACCCCGTCCATTCCGATCACCTTCGATTGAATGATCCGGGGGCAGGTTAAATATGGATGTGGCATAAATCGCATCGTGGAAATAGCTGGTATCGATATCTTCGGAGGTGACTACACGCCAGACCCGACCAACTTGCACAACATCGTTGAACTGCTCCTTACAGCACATATATACAACCAATCCGAAACATTGACCGAGGACGATCTGCCCGCCGAGATACGGAAACATTACTGGGATCGCGGGGAGAAAAGGGTCAAACGCCCGATCAGCGTCCGTGTGCAGGATATCACGTCGCTGTATGGAAGCAACAATGTCCAACAGGAGATTAAAGCCCTGCCGTTCATCGATTTCGATGAATTCGGGGCAGAGATACGATTCACCATCCCCGCTCTCGCAAAAGACTGGTTTATAAAACAGGAAAACGCCATGGATAAGATCCGCAGGAACCCTGTACTCGCATCATTTTACGAAGAGAGTGGCATAGATGTGAGCTACGAGGAAGCGACTGCACAGGTACAGCCAAAAGAACGAGATCGGGAGTATCTCAACTCGCTCATTGCAGATATTGCCGCATCGGACGATGATGTTGATCTGCTGACGCTGGTGCATCTGGTTGCGCCAGAGGATGTGCGACAGCCGATAGATGAGATGGTACTCACGCCAGAGCAGGAAGCAAAGATCGAGAGGATCATGCAGGCGATCAAACATCAGGATTACCTTCGCGACATCGGGCTTCGTGAGATCGGGAAAATGCTCTTTATCGGACTGCCCGGCACAGGCAAAACATCGGCAGCCAGAGCGTTATCCGAAAAATTGAATGTTCCGCTCGTAGAAGTCAGGCTTTCGATGATTACATCACAGTATCTCGGGGAAACATCGAAAAACGTCGATAAGGTCTTTGAACTTGCTAAAAAATTGAGTCCCTGTATCCTGTTTATTGATGAGTTCGATTTTATTGCGAAAACGCGGATGTCTGATGAACACGCCACACTAAAGCGCGCTGTCAACACTCTTTTGAAAGCAATCGATGAAATCAGTCTAATCGATGACGGAGTCTTGATGATCTGTGCCACAAACCATCCGAACCTGTTGGATCGTGCTGCGTGGAGACGTTTTGATGAAATCGTTGATTTTCCGATGCCGAACACAGAAATGCGCAAAGAGATTCTTGATATTGTACTTTCGAGGGTGAAGGGTGACTTTGATACGCAGGAGATCGCCGAGATGACCGAAGAGTTTACAGGCTCTGATCTGCGCATGGTCATCCGGGAGGCTGTACTCCGCTCATTGACAGAAAACCGGACTGCGATCACGCAATCGGACCTGATCTCTGCTGTTGGCGACTTCAGCGACAGGGTGCGCCTGATGATGAAGGAGTATGCTACGGTATGAGGATCGTCCTGCTCGGCACCGGAGACACCGTTGGCACGCCAAAGATCGGATGCACGTGCCCTGCATGTCTCGATGCGCTTGCAGGAGGCAGGAGCGCACGATCGCGCTTTTCAATTCTGGTCGAATCCGATGAGGGACGCGTCCTGATCGATACAGGACCTGATCTCCGGTATCAGCTCCTGAGGTTTGGAATAGATCATATCGATGCCGTAATCTGGACACACGGGCATTACGACCACTATGCCGGGTTCGGTGAGTTCTACCGGGTCCAGGATCGTATGCCTGTTTACGGATTAAAAGATACATTGGATTATATATTGCAATATTTGTATTTTATGAACCCGGTGCGAAACGATGTGACGGTTTATGAGCCATTCCATCTCATTGGTCTCGAATTCATGTTGTTTCTCGTCTGTCATCCGCCACTTCACGAATCCACGGGTGTTATTGTGCGAGACGGTGATAAAAAACTCGTTATCACGGGAGACACCAATAAACAGATTCCGAAGCGCAGTATTGAGGTCATGCAGGAGCCGGACCTCCTGATATGTGATGCGATTGCGCCGCCGATCTTTAATCTCGAGAAGCACATGAACACAGCGGAAGCTGAGGAGCTGGCATCAGAACTACATGCGAAGGAGATGGTGATGACGCACTTAAGCCACCTGTTCCCGCCGCATGATCTGGCTGTGAAGCAGTGGAATCTTGGATATGATGGCATGGAACTGGTGCTGTGATCGGGACCTGCCCCGGGCATCTCCCAGATTCTTGCAGGTTGCCCATCACTCGTCTTGCTCATCCTCACCCGGCAGCACGATATGAAACGTCGTCCCCTTTCGGACCTCGCTCTCTGCCCAGATCACGCCGCCGTGCGCCTCGATAATCCCTTTAACGATCGATAGTCCTATGCCGGTTGTGCCTGTTGTGTGTTGCATCAAGTCTTTCAGTTCATAAAACGGCATAAAAACGTTCCCAAGCTCATTTTCAGGGATGCCGATCCCGGTATCGCTGACACTGATATGTATGCCGCCAGTTTCGACGCCTGCCTCGACCCGGATCGTTCCAGGTTCCGGAGTGTACCGCTCTGCATCATCGAGCAGATGATATATCGCATAGACGAGCCTTCCCGGATCACAGGTTATAATTATGTCATCAGGGACGTTCACCACTACCTTGTGCCCTTTTGAATCAGCAAGCGGCTTTGCGTGCCCCATCGCGTCCTCCACCAGCCGTTTGAGCGACGATCTCTCTTTTTTGAGGCGTAATTGCCTCGATCGGATCTCAGACAGGTTCAACAGATCGCCAACCAGACAGGTGAGTCGATCAGCGTTTCTGTCCATAATTTCCAGCTTTGCTATCTGGGCATCTGTGAATTCACCGAGTGTACCATCAAGCGCGAGATCGAGATAGCCTTTGATCGTGGTAAGCGGGGTTCGCAGCTCATGAGATGCCATATCAATGAATTCGGATTTCATCCGATCCAGTTCTGTTAGTTGCATATTCATGCGCTCCAGTTCTGCCGTTTTACCCTTG
>DAOWIV010000133.1 GCA_030640725.1 Methanosarcinales archaeon
GACTCCATACGACACCTGACCATGCCTATAAAAATCGCAGTTTGTGCCGTGTGCCCGAGTATAGCTAAACACATACCTTTTGCCCCCGCGAGATCTCTGGTCGAGTCTCACATCGACTCAGGCGCATCGATCCCGAGCACGTCCAGCACGCCCGCAAGCACGATTCGTGCGCACTCGACAAGCCCGAGGCGTGCATCACGAAGATCATCTGGCGCACTTAAGACTGGCGAGAGCCGGTAGAATTGATTAAACGATTCCGCAAGCTCGCGTGCGTAGATCGCCACGATATGCGGCTTCAGATTCGATGCAGCAGCATTGGTAACGTGCGAAAATCTGGCAAGCTCTTTCACAAGCGAGATCTCCGCCTCACCAGTCAGAACAGACGGGTCGATCGAGTCAGGGACGCCGGATGTTTTTCTGAGGATGCTGCATGCCCTTGCATGAGAGTACTGGATGAATGGCGCGCCGAGTTTATCAAAATCAAGAGCGCTCTCCCAGTCGAAGGTCGTCGCCTTCTCAGGCGATATCTTCACGATGTCGTACCTGACCGCGCCGATCCCGACCGGCACTGAGACGCGCCTTCTGAAGTCCTCCCCGGTCTCGGGTCTGCGCTTTGTCACCTCTGCAAGCGCCTGCTTCTCGACCTGGTCAAGCAGATCGTCCGCAGAGATGAATTTACCAGCCCGGGTGCTCATCGACCCTTCAGGAAGGGATACAAACTCGAAAATAACGATCTCCGGTTCTTTTATCCCGCATACTCTCAGGACATAGCAGAGCTGGCTTGATATGAGCTTGTGATCCGCGCCAAGAACGTCGATCATGCGGTCGCACTGTTCTGCTTTCCAGCGGTGGTATGCAAGGTCCCGCGTAACATATAGCGATGTGCGATTGCTCCGCCGGATCACGAGATCCTTGTCAAATTCCGGCATTGGAACCGTGAGCGCGCCGTCGATGGTCTCTGCAAGCCCGCTTTCCTCGAGTTCCTGCAGAAAATCGGCTACCCCGCCATCTTTCACAAACCTTGACTCATACACGAACCGGTCATGATGAATGTTCATGCGCTTGAGCGTGGACGTAATTCCTGTGATAGCAAGATCCGTGGCACGATTGAACCGCTTGATCATTTCTTCGTCGCCAAGTTCGATCTTCTGCATCATCTCGTCGATCTGCCGGGAAAGATCAGGATCGTTTTCAAGTTCCTGATTTGCTCTGATGTACACATCTGCGATTGCATGGTCTGTCTTTTTCTGGCGGTTAAATTCAAAATGATCCAGCGCCCATGCGACGATTGCAATCTGCCTGCCCATATCATTGGCATAGTACTGAACCTCCACCTCATACCCCACCTTCTTCAAAATCCTTGCAAGAGTATCGCCGATGATCGAATTTCTTATATGTCCGACGTGCAACGGACCGTTTGGGTTTGCAGAGGTGTGTTCGATGATCACCTTTCCTTTCCCGTAACCTGCACCATACAAGTCCCGTTTTTCAAAAATTTCGTATATCGTGTCGTTTAAGAATTTTTTACTGACAAAGAAGTTGATGTATGTACCAACAACCTCCACTCTGTCGATCAACGAGTTTTCAGGGATCGTGATTGCGTCGGCAATTGTGCCTGCGATGATCGCCGGACTCTTCTTGTATTCCGATGCCAGCCTGAAGGATAACGACGATGCAATGTCTGAATGCGCGGATTCTTCGATATATAGATCGTCTATCGAATAACCAGCCGTGCCAAGTGCGGATTTTAGCGTGGATTCGACATCGTGTTTGAATTTGAGAAACATGGTTTTACTCGTGTTTGTTTACGCCATTTCGGTATTGTGGCGTGGAATGGATTGTATACTCCCCCTAACCCTGCTTAAATATATCGCTGAATCTGATAAAGTGTATGGATTCGTTGACAAAAACAGACATTCAGAGTAGACCGGACACACCCATGCCAGCGAGCGTGGCGACTGTGAAGACTGTGACAATCACTCCCGAAAGCAGAACGCCTCCGAAGATCGCTGCGAGCGCATGTCCAAACCGTATCCCAAATACGAACGCTGCCGCGCATCCGGTCCATGCGCCGGTGACCGGCAGCGGGATTGCCACGAACAAAAGGAGCGCGATGGTGCCAGATCGCTCAAATCTTGTATTGTGCCGGTGGTACGTGCGCGTGAATAACCAGTTGAAGAAGACGTCCCAGAAGACCCACCGCCGCAGATAGTTAGACACCGACTCAAGAAAGAGCAGAAGCGGCACAACCGGCAGCATGTTCCCGATCACTGCGAGCATGTATGCTTTCAGTGGATCCATGCCGTACACACCGATGGCGACCGGGATCGCGCCCCTGAGTTCTGCAATCGGTAGTGCTGCAATAAACACAGTTGCAACCGAATGTGGCACCGATTCAAAGAGTGCAACAAGAAAATCAATCATGCATTGTTGTTATGGCACCTGCCCTTGCATAACTTTTTGGCTACATGGCATTGAGACAATATTGATGGTGTTACGGGTTCCGCGATCTCCTCGCGAGTCCCTGCCGGCAGCAATCTCCCTGGAGTGATCGGTTCGAACTCTCTAACCGCCCTGTTTATCCATTCCTGCATCCTGCGTGGTTCTTCAAATGGGCCTATCCATCTTCGATACATTGTTACCACCTCCCAACGTTGGTGCAGACATTATTATCTTTCCTGCCTATAAAATATCGTTCCTTCTTCTGTGCCTTATTACTACCAGGACTCGCGGAGATACCGCTGCTTCCGAACCGGGGGGTCGTGTTTCCTCTGATGGGGCAGATCCACCTTTAGAGCTTAATTCGCACTCGCTTATAGAAGTGCCATCCGGTCTTCACAAAGAGAGCCGGCTCGTCAGCACTTGTGATGCTGATGGTATCACCAGCGCGTACCGGCTGTGTGTACTGCCCATCAATCACGATAGCAGCACCCTCAGATGCGTGTATCGGCTTGACTGTGATCTCGCTCTCGGCGCAGACCACCCATGGTCTCGATGACAGCTTGTACGGCGCAAGCGGCACGATGATCGTACCATCCACTCTCGGATCGACGATCGGACCTCCCGCGCTCATCGCATAGGCGGTGGATCCTGTCGGCGTTGCGATGACGATGCCGTCAGCGCGCAGTTCGTCGAGTTCATAACCATCCACCAGAATGCGGAATGCAAACATCTTAGCCGGCGGTGTCGTGACGATGGAGGTTGTGACAATCACTGCTTCATTGGTAGCATACGGGAGAAAGTCTCCATTGATGTGTATCGCAAGCCGCATCCGCGCCTCGACCTCGAAATTGGCTAAAACTTCGTCAATCATCGCAAGCGCGTTTTCGGATGTGGCATCCGCAAGAAAACCGACCGTGCCAAAATTAACTCCGAGAACCGGTATCTGCTTCCCAAGTTTCTGAATGGTGCGCAGGATTGTGCCGTCGCCTCCGATGACGATCAGGAAATCCGCCCGCAGCGCCTCTATGGGCAAGCCACCTGTTCCGAGTCCGGATGCGGTGTCGTGATCGAATATGACCTCCTCGATCGATGGTTTCGATTCGAGGTGGCTCTGTATGCGCCCTGCCAACCTGATTGCGTCAGACTCATCGTATCTGGAAACGATTGCTACCCGTTTTACAGTCTCGTCTGTGCTCACCAAAAAACGCCTCACTGACACATTTGAGTGGACGCATCACATTAGTCTTTTGTCTACTCGGGCTTCCGGGTGTTCGGATGTTACCTGATTACCTGATCTCCGGAGTTCGGAACTAAGACCTGAAAATAAAAATTAACCCCGCCGGGGTGCCGGCGGAATTGTATCATCGTATCGTGGAATAGCACGATCAGGTCTCAGATCGGTGCATGCCCGTTCTTGTGACAGGTCATACAGTCAACGTCCACGACGATGTCCTTGTGCGCATCAGCATGGCAGCTGACACATTCCTTTGCTCCGGTGTGCTCGATGTGACAGTCGGTGCAGTTCAACTTCGCATGTTCGGTCGGATGTGCGATGAACTCCTCCTTAGTATCTTCGTGGCACAACATGCACTTCTCGCTGGTCACGATCGCACCGAACTTAATCACTGTCGGAGCATGTGGGTTATGACAGACCTGACAGTCTGCCAGTCCGGATCCGTGTTCAATCCCGTGACAGTCCAGGCATGTCATGGATTCGGCATGATCCTTGTGACAGGAATAGCATCCATCTCCGATCAATGGCGCATCATAACTGTAGGTCGTCGGACTCAGTGTGTATCGTTGAGCCTCATAGCTGGTGTCCTTCGTCGCATGTCTGCCACCGGATGTGATGAACTCGGTATACTGGGTCTCATGGCAATCAGCACAGCCATAGCTGGTGTCTGCGGCATGGGCAGGATGGCAATCCCTGCAGTCGCCTTCTACCGGCTTGGTGACATGTTGGTAATCGCCATGGCATATCCTGCACTCGGTATACATCGGTGCAACAGGTGTGTTATGGCAGCGTATGCACTCAGTTGGTATCATTCCCTCATGTAGCTGCACGCTCTCCGGTGCCTGGGACTTCGCAAGGTCCCTGAGGCACTTTCCGGAATACGGCTCAGCACGTTCTCCTCTCCAATCAGGAACGATCGCATTGAATACAGCGGGCCATATACCAGTCCCTGCCATCTCCTGAGTATACTCCGGATTATGACAGCCACCACACTGCTGCATCTCGATCGATGCGTCTGAGTCATAGGCGACAATCGAGATAATGACCAACCCAAGAACCATCAGCATCAGCACGGCAAATAATTGAGTTTTGTTCATGGTAGGTTCCTCAACATTATCATAAGATGATAGTAAACCACATCAAATTCCTATAAATATGTTTCGGCGTTTGCCACCAGATTGAAGTAATGTTTGATCGTAAATATGCTGATATGGACTTTGAAGAACTGCGCAATACCCTGAAACAGGAGCAGAAATCGAAACTCGCAAAACTCGAGCCCGACTTTTATGAAAGTGTGCGCACGTATCTTGATGGGCTTCGTGAGGAGCAGAAAACCGCATCTGGTAAAGAAGCCCAGTTTCTTGCAGACGAACTTGAGACCGCAAGTGATCGTTTGCAGCGCATCTTCAATCTACGGATCGGAAAGATCGTTAATCTTGCGTCCCTGGGCATAATGGGTGAGATTGGTGGCATCAAGCATGACATCGATATGATGACGCAAATTGAGCGTGACATCTATGATTCGGTGCTTGGCGCGGTGCGGCAGGGCTGGAGTGCGGTTGAACAGGTGATTGCTGGTGAGTCGGTTGCAACGGGGGCACCAGTTGCACCAGCTACATCAACACCCGTTACTCCCGTTACACCGGTTGCGCATGTCCAGCCTGCCCCACCTGCTCCACCAGTGTATTCCCCACCGGTGCCAGATGCGGCGACCGCCAGACCAGCCGGAGATGCAGGAGATCTCAGGGAGGTTGAAACAGTGGATATATGCGCACCGGATGGTTACACAATCGTGCGCGTGCTAAAGAACATCCCCACCTTCGTGGGCACGGATAGCCACCATTATACCCTTGCAAAGAACGATGTGGTGACGCTGCCCGACCTTCATGCAAAGGTGCTGTGCAAGCGAAGGGTGGTGCTGCCGGTTGAGATATCCTCCGAGTCCGGGTGAGATTAACGCTGGGTGGTGATGATGGCGATTTAGGGATCCCAAGCAAATAGTTTGCTCCGATGTATGCCCTGAAGTCGCCGACCACGCCACCCCACAATGAATTGCGGGGCATCCGCGAATAGAGGTCGCGTGCTTGGGTGAGTGTGGACAGATGTGGGGCGGACGTGCATTTGTTGAGGGCGGCGCGAATTTTGCTTATCGTTTCCAGATAAAAGAAGTTGCCGAAGGCAATTTGAGCGAAGGTGTGTAGCACCGTAGCCTCTTATCCGATTTTAGGCGAGCGATAGCGATCGCAGAGTGCCAAAACCCACCCATCATTTTTTATAGATAACCTCATGGACGATTCCTTTGATCTTAGGTAGGACTCTATCATAAAATTCTGGATGGTCTTTAAACCATTTTATATTCTGTGGTGAAGGATGTGGAAGGACGTAAGCAGATTTACCATTGAATGTTTGGTCATTAAAAATTAACTCATTGAAATTTTTTTTAGGGAATAAAAAATTTGTTGGGACTCTTCCTATGATCAGGTAAATTTCATTGTATATCAGAGATAACTCCTCATGTAACCATTTTTTGGCGCAATTTAATGGTGGTTTAGCATCCCCCCTTTTTATATCTTTTCCAAGGTAACAGTGATATATATCAGTCATGTAAAACAATTTTTGATTATAAAAAATATCCTCGTGTATTCCATACCATTCTCTAAGTTTTGCACCACTCAAATCGTTAAAAGGTTTTCCTGTTTCATGAACTTTTTTTGATGGTGCTTGGCTTATTTGAACAATTTTTGCTTCTGGTGTACCCCAAACAACAGGTTTTGGTTCAAAACCAATCATATCCCTACACAATCTACACTGTTTTAGCCTTTCTCTAAATTCGTGAAACTTATTCTTTGCCATTTTCATCATCTCATAGATTATAAATGATTTATAACAAAATTTGTCCGTTCTTTTACTTCCATCTTAGGTATTTCTATTATTTTATACTCCAATTCGTTATAAGTCTCTTTAATTAACTGATCCAATCTCAATGATTCCTCATATGTTTGAGGTCTTGTAGGTCTATTTTCGTAGATTTCTTTCCAAGGTGGGACAATAAAGACTTTTGGGTTATATCTATATTTTTTACTCATTTCAAAAAAATTTTTAGGTATTTTTTTGTTTTCAAATCTAAAAAATGCTATCGCATCAGGAATACCTCTATCGGAAAAACAAATTTTATTCTCTGTTGCAGAGAAGAATGCTTGAATTTTTATTTTGAGTAATTCTTCCTCAAATGCATATCTATCAATCCAAGGTATTAAGTTTCCATCAACTCTCTGCTGCTCTTCAATTAATTCTGCTGCTATCTCTGGGATTTTAAAATATTTTCCATCTTTACATAATTCTTCAATCAATGTAGTCTTTCCGAAACCAACGCCACCAGTTATTACATAACAATTTGAACGTTTCATTTTTCTTCTACCTCTTTATCTATTATGGTTTTATAGAATGAATGAAACTCATCATCAAGGCCATTCAAATTGCTGAGATATTTTACTGTGATCTCTAAATTAGTAAAAACTCGTTTTGCGAGAGGTGGCAACATTGGAAAAATCCATTCATTTTCATCACAAAGGATTATTGGAATTCTTTTACCAAAAGCGACTCCTAATTCTATACATCTGACATTCCGCAGGTCGCCATCCATTTTCCATAATTTCTACTGGTAGCGGTTTCGAATATCCAAAAAATATTATTTTTACACTGTGGTGGCACAACATATCCAATTTCAAC
>DAOWIV010000292.1 GCA_030640725.1 Methanosarcinales archaeon
AATCATTTAAAAAAAATTATCGTTTATTTCATATATGGTTTATGGAATCAATCCAAGTTCTATATTCTCAAACATGTCTATCATTTTTTCTGGTTCTGACGTTTTCTGTGGTCGATAGCAGTAGCCTGCACGTGTGTAGAAATTGCGGGCATCACTCCTTCGTCTTTGCGTCTCTGCGACTTTGCGACTTTGCGTTAAATCAGAGAAACGCAAAGACGCGAGGGCGCAAAGACGCGAAGAATGAAAAATCACTTCTCCCGGCATCTTTTGAAAACCACCGAATCCGTTAGAATCAGAAAAGTTTGCGAGTAAGAAATGCCATTCGGGTGGGAACTGGCGATATACTTCTTCATAAATAAAAATGGTGTGTAGAGTGACTGGATGTTATAGTGTATACACCATAAAAATAAAATAAAAATCAGAGATGTGGCTATGGTGTCAGGGACCCCTCAACGACCCGATCTCACGCCACACCAACCCGATGCGCCATTCCGCAGATATCCTCAACCTCGCAGCCATGCGCCTGACAATAACCATTAATTCCATCTGCAACCTCGGCAAAGACCGAAAGCCGGTCATGCACGGCGGATCCGATCTGCACTGCGCTTGCACCCGCCAGTATCATCTCGATTGCGTCCTGCCAGCACGAGATTCCGCCGACACCGATGACCGGTATATCGAGCGCGCCATAGAGGTCATACACGCATTTCACCGCGATCGGCTTGACCCCGGTCCCTGAAAGCCCACCGAACCGGTTACCAAGGATCGGAAAACCTGATTCAACATCAATAGCCATCGCCCGCACGGTATTGATGGCAACCACAGCGTCCGCGCCGCCCTCCTGCGCGGCAAGCCCGATCTCTGTGATGTCTGTGACATTCGGCGTCAGTTTTGCCCAGACAGGGATATCAACTGCCTCTTTGACCGATGATGTGATCTCCCTGACAAGAGAAGGGTCGATACCGACAGAGGCTCCGTATCGATCCGCATGTGGGCAGCTCAGGTTCAGTTCGATCGCATCAGCAGCATCACAGAGACCGCATGCGACTCTTGCAAATTCCCGGGCATCAGCGCCAAAGATACTTGCAATCACAGGGACCCCCGCCGCGCTTGCTATCTGTAGCTCTTCGTGATAATGGCGATAGCCAGGGTTTGGCAGCCCAAGCGCGTTTAGAAATCCGCATTCGGTCTCAATCATGCTCGGATTCGGATGTCCTGCTTTTGGATCGCACCCGATGGATTTTGTGACGACCGCGCCTGCGCCGTTGCGCGCAACCCGCAGCAGAGATGCACCAGTGGTTCCGAGGATTCCCGCGGCAAGCAGCGTTGGATTTTTCAGTGTTAATCCTGTTATAGTTATCATGACCAATCAGTATATGACACAATATCTTATGGGTGTTTCTATGGGCAATCCCTATGAATTTATTTACACGATGATTTATCATGCCCGGAGATCATAAATTCAATTTCTCAAAGATATTTTCCACTGTAACGTGGATGTTGATCAAAAAGTATATATAGACCTTATTTCAAAAAGTAAGTACATAGCAACACCATGCATTAATATGGTCATGGAATAGTGGTCTATTCTGTGCATCGTTATGTGCTTGGTGTCGGTGCATAAAATTGAATACGCACCGATTAGTTGCGAACCAAATCAGACCACAGAAGGAGATAAGAACAAATGGCAAAGAAAATAATACCGTTGGCTCCAGTTGAGCGGCTTATACGGACTGCATCAGATGGGGACATCCGGGTCAGCGAATCGGCACGCGGCGCCCTGACCGAAGTGCTTGAAGATATCGGTATAAAGATCGCCAAGGAAGCGATCATCGAGACAAAGCACGCTGGCAGAAAGACTGTCAAAGCAGAAGACATTAACAGGGCGCTTGAAATTCTGAAAATGTGAGTTTTCAGCGATTTCAGAGCCAAAGCCGAACATTCGCCGCCCAAAGGCGTAAAATTGTCTTTTGGGCGGTCACATTTTCTTTTTTTGCGGGGTATCATGAACAACAATCTCACCCATGAGGAACTTAAGAAATATCGACAGGCTGGAAGGATTCTCGCAGAGGTACGTGAGAAAACATCGAAGAAGATAACAGTGGGCGCAAGTATCCTTGAAACGGCAGCCTTTGCAGAGGATCTAATACGCAGTCTCGGCGGACAGCCGGCATTCCCGTGCAATCTCTCGAGAAACGAGGATGCCGCACATTACACGCCGGGTGCGGACGACACGTCTGTGTTTGGCGAGGATATGGTAAAACTCGACATCGGCGTACACATTGATGGCTACATCGCGGATTCCGCCGTGACGATCGATCTTTCCGACCACTCTGAACTCGTAGAGGCGTCGAAAGCCGGGCTTGCGGCGGCAATCGACCTGATTCACGCCGGGATTAATACCACAGAGATCGGGGCGGCTATCGAGAGCGCGATTGGCGAGTTTGGATACAAGCCGATCGCAAACCTCACAGGGCATGGGCTTAATAGATATCTCACACATGCCCCGCCGAGCATCCCGAACATCCATGTACGCGGCGGAACCGCGCTTGCCGAGGGGCAGGTGGTCGCAATCGAGCCGTTTGCCACGAACGGCGCGGGCAGGATCCGAGACACCCCGCGGTCCGAGATCTACCATCTCGCAACCGAAAATCCACCGCTTCCGCGTATTCCAAGAGCAAGGGCACTACTTCAAGAGATGGTGGAATATAAGACGCTTCCGTTTGCGAAGAGGTGGTTTTCCGGTGAGAAACTTGATTTCACATTCCGGAGTCTGGAAAAATCCGGGTTGATCGAGTCTTATCCTGTTTTGACGGAAGTTACGGGTGCGCTTGTGTCACAGGCGGAACACACCATGATCGTTACCGCTGACGGCTGCGAGGTTACCACCGGATGATGCCAAAGGACCTCCTCTCCATATCGGACCTGACACGTGAGGAGATGCTGCAACTGATCGATCTCTCTGCCGAACTGAAAGAAAAACGTGGCAAACGCCATGCGCAGACTCCACTCATCAACCGGAGTCTTGCCATGATCTTCGAGAAGCCATCCACCCGTACGCGGGTCTCTTTTGAGGTCGCGATGACCGAACTTGGCGGACATGCGCTGTATCTAAATTCCGCCGATCTCCAGCTCGGGCGCAGCGAGACGGTCTGCGATACCGCGATGGTGCTTTCACGGTATGTACACGCGATCATCGCACGGGTTTATAGCCATGAAACGGTACGTGAACTTGCAAAATGCGCAGATATCCCGGTGATCAACGCACTCTCCGATGCGGAGCACCCGTGCCAGTTGCTTGCCGATTTACTCACGATTAGGGAGCGTAAAGGCGATTTTCAGGGCTTGCGTGTCGCATGGATCGGGGACGGGAATAATGTCTGCAATTCGTTGATCCTTGCAAGCGCGATCACTGGTATGCGCCTTTCGGTAGCCTGTCCCACTGGATACGAGCCGGATCAGGCTATGGTGGGACATGCCAGGGAACTCGGTGGGGATGTCGTGGTCACGCATGATCCGGTAGAGGCTGCGGCAGGGGCAGATGTGCTCTACACCGATGTCTGGGTCTCGATGGGCGATGAGACTGAAGAACAAGAGCGGCTACGGGATTTTGATGGTTTTCAGATCAACGACGCTCTTCTGAATCGTGCAAAGCCTGATTGTATCGTGCTCCACTGCCTGCCAGCACATCGCGGGAAGGAGATCACGGGCGAGGTGCTGGAAGGTGCGCATTCTGCTGTGCTGGATCAGGCAGAGAACAGACTGCATGTCCAGAAGGCGCTGCTGGTGATGCTGATGGCGGAGCGGTGAGCACCCCTGGGTCTCCCGGGCGAACGGTGTGGATGTGCTGTGCCAGTCGGTATGTTCGAAAACGATTGTCTGATTTAGAGGTCTGACCGGTTTTTTGTGTGGATTCTATACTTATACGGGACTGTCACGCCATTTATTGTTACTGAAGACCTTGGTGCTACAGAAGATACGATCGGTAGATATTATTGGTAGAGATTCGGTATGTTGCCCGGATGCGC
>DAOWIV010000013.1 GCA_030640725.1 Methanosarcinales archaeon
GATCCGGTTATAGTAAGGAAGATTAAACCACAGAGAGCGCAGAGGGACACAGAGAGATGTTATTCCCCTCTTTTGCCCCCTCTGCGTCCTCCGTGTCCTCTGTGGTTTTTCGAAACCTTATTTCGAAAATGTCAAAAAGTCTCTGGAGTTTTGGTCAGTGCAACGCGAGATACCAGAGACCCAGTAAGAAATGCCATCCCGAGTGGGGCTGGCGATATACTTTTTCGTAGATGAAAACGGTGTGTGGAGTGACTGAAAAAGAAAAGAAGAAGCGCAAAGTTCTTTTTGCGCTTCAGGACGTTTTAACGGCTTTAGTACATACCTTCCATGCCACCCATGCCGCCCATACCACCCATGTCTGGTGGCATACCGCCGCCGCCCGCTGGCATCGGCTCGCCCCTGGATGCAATCACATCATCGATCCTGAGAATCATGACCGCAGCTTCCGCGGCAGCGCTGATCGCCTGTGTCTTGACCCGCAGAGGCTCCACGATTCCGCGTTCCCACATGTCAACGACGTCGCCGGTGTACACATCGAGTCCCGAGTGTATATTACCGTCCTTGTGCTGGCTCGTCATCTCGACCAGTTTGTCGATCGGATCAAGTCCCGCATTCTCTGCAAGCGTTCTCGGAATGATCTCGAGCGAGTCTGCAAATGCGTTAACTGCCAGCTGCTCCCTGCCGGTCAGGCTGTTTGCGTATTCGTGCAGCCTCAGCGACAGTTCGACCTCTGGCGATCCGCCACCTGACACGAGTTTCCCGTCCTCGATCGTAACGCCCACAACGCGCAGGGCATCCTCAAGCGCACGCTCAAGTCCGTCCACCACATGCTCGGTTCCGCCGCGCAGCATCAGCGATACCGCTGTCGGGTTCTCGCATCCGGTGACAAAGATCATGTTTCCGCCACCGATCTTCTTCTCCTCAACTGCATCTGCGTGACCGATGTCACTATCCTCGATCTCGTCCAGGTTCGTGATGATGCCTGCGCCGGTTGCTCTGGACAGTTTATCGATGTCACTCTTCTTGACCCTGCGAACCACCATAACTCCGGCTTTCGCAAAGAAGTGCTGCGCCATGTCGTCGATGCCCTTCTGGCAGAAGATGACGGTTGCGCCGCTGTCGGTTACCTTCCCGACCATGTCCCGGAGCATCTTCTCTTCCTGATCAAGGAACAGCTGAAGCTGGTCTGGCGATGTGATCGATATCTCGGCGTCAACCTCGGTGTCCTTCAGTTCGATTGCGGTGCTGAGCAGTGCGATCTTCGCATCCTCGATCTTCTTTGGCATGTTCGGATGCACCCGTTCCTTGTCGATGATCATGCCGCTGATCAGTTCGGAATCCTCGACAGACCCCCCGACCTTCTTCTCGACCTTGATATTCTCGATATCGACAACCATCTTGCCATCGACTTCCTCTGCAACCGATTTAACCGAATCGACACAGAGTCCTGCAAGGTGTTCTTTTGTTCCTTCGATCCCCTTTCCGGTCATCGCAGTGGATGCGATATTGAGGAGGGCTTCATAATCCTCGGGTGTGACATCGGTTGCGATTGATTCGAGTATCTCGGAAGCTTTCTTGGATGCAAGCCTGTACCCTGCTGCAATAATTGTCGGGTGCACATCCTTGTCAAGCAAGTCTTCTGACATTTTCAACAGTTCGCCTGTCAGAACCGCGGCGGTCGTTGTGCCGTCTCCGACCTCGTCATCCTGGGTCTTTGAAACCTCAACCACCATCTTTGCTGCCGGGTGCTCGATGTCCATCTCCTTCAAGATCGTGACACCGTCGTTGGTGATGACGATGTCGCCGAGCGAATCGACCATCATTTTGTCCATTCCCTTTGGTCCAAGCGTGGTGCGTACCGCAGCGGCTACAGCTTTCGCAGCCATGATGTTCGAGTTCTGTGCGTCCCTTCCGCGTGTTCTCTCACTTCCTTCACGCAAAATAAATATTGGCTGTCCTCCAAGTTGTCCTGCCATTTTTTGTTATACCTCTTTTATGTTGTACTGCGACCCCGATACCACGACAATCATATCTCGATGTTGTAATGGCATGATATCAACAGTCGACAAAAATCAATGATAGTACTTCTATAAAAGATTTGCGGACGCGAGTGGGAAACGGAGTGCATGGTTGCATGTCCCGCCTCTTCTGACGATACCAAATTTTTCATACGATTGCGGGAGGTCCGAATGCAGAGCCCTGTGTGTGTCATGAATGCTGTGGCATGCGAATCTCCAGTTGAAATGAAGGGGTATCCACACATATACCATCTCCATGGTCGGCTGGCTCACACTGTGTTTTCCAATCCAAAACTACGAAACTATTCCGCGGAACGGCTAACGGCTACAACGCCCTCACAGACTGTCCAGGTCCCTCTTCAACACCGCGACCCACCACCATCTCGCCATATCGACCAGATCTTTGCCAAACTGACCTGATACCCGGTACACACCCTTTTTATTGGTGATCATCCCTGCGCCGAGCAGTTTGTTCCGCATGGCATAGAATGATGATATGCTAATATCAAACTCGTCCAGCAGTTGCCTCCATTCCTCGGTTCGTATCGGATTTCCGGACGCATCACGCTCAAGAATCAGCATAACAAATCTTTGACCGCGTATCGCACTACTCTCGTTCTGGAACAGCCGCCGCATCAGCTCATAGAATGGGTCTCGAGATGCCGTGATCCGTGTGTTTGCGTCCGAGCGGACGATCAGGCTGGTTGAGGTGCGTGGAGCATCTTTTACCAGTGTCATGCCACAGTCGGGCGCTTTGCCGGTCGGTTCAGGTTCAGTACCGATTTTACAAGATCAACGTACTCATCGCGCAGCGTATAGACAATCGGCGTCTTGTAGGACTGTTTATACGCATGGAGAATTCCAAGTTTGGAATGGATATATCCAACCATCGAAGCGACTTTTTTGTGGGTAACCTTGAATCTCTTGGAGAGCATGTCGCAAAGAGAGTCCACAGTCACTTTTCTGACTTTGAGTATGGTCGCCATGACGGTATACCTGATTCCGTCAGGATCCAACTCGATATATCGCTCCAACCTTCTTTTGATTTTTGATCGAAATGAACTCATACACACCACCACATGATTATATTAATTTACAACTTATGGTATATATATGTTTTCTTTGGGGGCGGGTCTCACAGCTGGGCAAATCGCGCCACACGGTCCAGTTCTTCCTCGATCCGGATCAACTGGTTGTACTTGGTAGTACGTTCGGACCTGGCAGGCGCACCTGTCTTCAGGAGATCTGCTCCGACTGCAACCGCGACATCAGCGATCATGGAATCGCAGGTCTCGGCAGACCTGTGGCTCACCACCACCTTATATCCGTTTTTGTGCGCCAGATTTGCAGCATCGAGCGATTCTGATACGGTTCCTATCTGGTTTAACTTGAGCAGCAGCGCGTTTGCCGCGCCCATATCAATTCCACGCTGCAACCGCTGGATATTGGTCACAAACAGATCGTCTCCAATGATGATCACGTCTGTTGACGATGTCAATGTGGCGAAATCGTCAAAGGCTTCCTCATGGAACGGGTCCTCGACAAGGAGGATCGGATACGTCTTTATGAGGTCAAGATAATAATCCACCATCTCGCCGCTGTCGAGTTCTGTGCCGTCGATGTGATACTTCCCGTTCTTGAAGAACTCTGATGCAGCGGCATCGACTCCGAGCGTAACCTCTGCTGTGGTGTAGCCAGCTTCCTCAATGGCTGAGACGACCGCATCAAGCGCCTGGTTGGTATGATCCATTGGCGGCGCGTACCCACCCTCATCACCAACGTTGCCTGCAACAGCTCCATACTTCACGGTCAGGATCTTCTTTAATTCGTGATAAACCTCCGCGCCGATCCGTATCGCCTCGGTGCACGAGGATGCACCCTTCGGCTGGATCATGAACTCCTGGATCGCAAGATCGTTTCCTGCGTGTTCGCCTCCATTCAGTACATTCATAGTCGGGCACGGCAGCGTGTGGGCATTGGTGCCGCCAAGATACATATAGAGCGGCAGTCCTGCCGAGTCAGCAGCAGCCTTTGCAGCCGCCATCGAAACACCAAGTATGGCATTCGCGCCGAGTTTTGCTTTGTTTGGCGTGCCATCGAGATCGATCATCGCCTGATCGATGTGGCGCTGGTCCCGTACATCCATGCCAATGATCTCGTTCCGGAGTGCGGTATTTACGTTTTGGACAGCCTTTAAAACGCCCTTTCCGTGATATCTCGTATCGTCGCCATCCCTGAGTTCAAGCGCCTCGTTTGTGCCAGTTGATGCACCGGAAGGTACACCAGCGCGCCCAAAACCGCTTGGAGTGCCCAGATCAACCTCGATAGTCGGATTCCCACGGGAATCCAGTATCTCTCTCGCATGTATGTGTTCGATTGTATAAGGCAATGTACCACCATTTCCACAATTGTATCTCAAGTATTACGGGTTACTGCTATTTAATGGTAATGGATCATGGAGACCGCCGCACCACCCAGAGCGGATAGTCCATGCCCGACACACGGAAGCGGTTTTATGTGGCAGGCGCCCCCAAATTCACCATTCATTATGCGGGAGACTTAATGTCTGGAAAAGAGAAAGATAAGCCAATCATAAGTAACCCACCCGTATCATTATTGATAATAGGAGTAGCACCATGAAAACCGTAGTACTTGCATATTCTGGCGGTCTGGACACGTCGGTCTGCATCCCGCTCCTTAAAGAGCGATATAATTACGATCGCGTGATCACAGTCGTTGCTGACGTGGGACAACCCGCATCAGAGATCGATGACGCAACAAAGCGCGCAAAAACTCTCGCTGATGAGTATTCCACCCTCGATCTGAAGGATGAGTTCGTGAATACTGTGTCAGGCGAAACCAGGGAAATGTATGATGGAGGCGAGAAGATAAATGATATCGGAAAAAGATAAAGCAACCATATTAAAATATGCAAAAAAATACAATATCAGTACAGTAATCTTATTTGGTTCCTGTCTTGATAAAGAAGACCCGAATGACATCGACATCGGTATAAAAGGGATAGAACCCGAGCTTTTCTTTAAATTTTATGGAGAGTTGTTGCTTGAGGTCTCAAAGCGCATAGATATAGTCAACCTTGGTAAAGACAATCTATTTAACAAATTGGTAGAGAAAGAGGGGGTAAAATTGTATGGTTAGTTTAAGAGAAAAGGTTGATGTGGAACTGGAAAATGTATCTACTGTCCTTGATGAGTTGGAAAAAATTAAAGATAAACCCAGCAAGACCATCGTTGAACTGGCAGGCATCGGTACATTTTTACATAATTTTTACACAGGGATTGAGAATATACTCAAACAAATATTGCATGACGAAGACATTCCAATACCCTTTTCAGATTCTTGGCATCGCGACTTGTTGATACTGGCATCTGAAGAGAAGATTATTACTGAAACTACAAGAGCACAATTGGCTAAGTACCTGGCGTTCCGTCATTTTTTTGTCCATGCCTATAGTTTTCTACTGGAAGAACGCGAATTGAAGTTATTGGTCGATGACGTATTTGATACCCACACCACATTCAAAGAGGAGATTAATGCATTCATATCCGAGAATAATACTGAGGAATGTCTATCATGAAAACCGTAGTACTTGCATATTCGGGCGGTCTGGACACGTCGGTCTGCATTCCGCTCCTTAAAGAGCGATATAATTACGATCGCGTGATCACAGTCGTTGCTGACGTTGGGCAGCCCGCATCTGAGATCGATGACGCAACCAAGCGCGCGGAAACCCTCGCTGATGCGCATTACACCCTCGATCTGAAGAACGAGTTCGTAGATGACTACCTGTTCCCCTCGATCAAAGCAAACGGGCTTTACGAGGGTTATGTACTTGGAACAGCACTTGCCCGCCCGCTGATTGCAAAGAAGATCGCCAAAATTGCTGAATCAGAGAACGCTGATGCCCTGGCGCATGGCTGCACAGGAAAGGGGAACGACCAGCTTCGTTTCGAGGTGGTGTTCAGGGCAACCGATCTCGACGTTGTTGCGCCGATGCGCGACATGAACCTGACAAGGGAATGGGAGATCGATTATGCGAAAGATCACGGGATACCTGTGACAGTCAGCAGGGAGAAGATCTGGAGTGTGGATGAAAACCTGTGGAGTCGGAGCATCGAGGGCGGCAAGCTGGAGGATCCGTATTTCATTCCACCCGAAGAGATCTATGAGTGGACAGCGTCGCCGGAAGCGGCACCAGATCTGGAGATCATCGAATTAGCATTCGAAAACGGCGTTCCTGTAGCATTAAACGGGACCGTGATGAACGGCGTCTCGCTGATTGCAAAGCTCAACAGAATCGGTGGTGCGCACGGAATCGGGCGGTCAGACAATATCGAAGATCGGGTGCTCGGATTAAAAGCTCGGGAGATCTATGAGCATCCTGCTGCAACGATACTCCTTTCCGCACACCGCGATCTTGAGTCGCTTA
>DAOWIV010000217.1 GCA_030640725.1 Methanosarcinales archaeon
AATTACAAAGGCGGCGATCGAATGAGAACCGCTGCCCGATACAGAAAGGGTTGCGAGATGCTTGAGCCGTATGCGGTGAAAGTCGCACGTACGGTTCTTAGACGAGGAGGAGCGAGCAATCGTTTCCTCCTTAGTCTACAAAGGGACGTCAATTCATGAGCGGATCATGACAGTGCTGGCGACATGGGCGCAGCAGGGTCTCGGGTAGTCTCTGGATGATGAGGGCGAGGCTGAGCGGCTAAACACGTACATCTTGTGTAATCTCGTGGTTTTATATGCAGATGTCCACACAATGCTCGAGTAAGTACTGAATACCTTACCGGCGGATCAAACTTTTCCTCGACTATTTCGATGAAACAAGCCCTCAGGTTCCGGTTATCTCAGTTACTCAGCCGTTCAACGACGTCGTCGATGTGTGCCATATAATCCCGCAGATTCTGCTCGATCTGGTCCAGCTCCCTCGTGGACAGGCTCACATCATCGCCAAACTGCTCGAGTGAGATCTCGCCGTTCTTTGCATTGAGTTCGAGCAACTCCCCGAACATCAGGTATTTTTCGAAGGATTCGGGGACCAGTTTATTGAGTTTAAACCCTCCGAGCAGAAGAAGCACGTCAAACGTCTCTATATCCTCTTCAACGAAAGTTACGGTCGAATAACGCAATTTTCCGATGATGTTTTCTTCTATCCACCCCTTAAACGCGTGATCCACCGCTCGCTGCTCAAACTGCCCGCGATTGAAGTGGCGCTTTGGCACGCGCACGATCAGCCAGACCATCGTCGCGGTGCTGATATCCATCGGGAAGAATGCATTCTCTGCGGCGTCGTCGAGCGCGGATTCGAGGCTGATTAAGTCAACGTCATTTCCCAGGGACATGCATGGTGTGGCATGGTAGACTCCGATATGTGATGGAAAGACGATATAATCGTTGACATCGATCACACGGTTCGTATTCTTCCTTCCGGGCGCCATTATCAGATCGATCGCATGTGCGATCAGTTTATTGATCTCAAAGTAATAATTGGATTCATTCTCAAAGAGTTCAACCCTCTTTCCGAGGGTCGTGTTGTCAACGAGCAGTACCATATCCGCGTTCTGGTGGGCGTCATCACCGTATTTTAACAACCTGGACAATCCACAGACCGCGTTGAAGTGCCGGTGGTCAGCCTCGATCAGATCGGGCCACACACAGAGCGCAAAATGCTTGTGTCCGGCAGCAGCCCTCCCGGATCCGTGCTTCATCTGGTCGATAATGTACGGGATGCTGCCGTTGCCAGTACCTCCGCCAAGCGTCATGATATCGAACATCGCATCGCCGCTGGCAAGCCCGAGACCCTCAACTCTCCGTCGTATGATCTCATCGAAATCGATTCTTGCCTCATTCTCCCCCACCTTCCAGAAATTCCCTGTTCCGGTGCTCTGCCTGCCAAATAGCTGTACGCGCTCTCTCCGGATCGTTTCAAGGATCTTTGATTCTTTGTCCCCAAGATGCTCGGCGATTTCGTCGAGTACTTTCTTTAAATCAGCTCTTGCGCTGTTAAGTAGCAAAATTCTATCTGCGATCGCCTCGTTTTTCATGCTTGCAAAGTACAGGGCTGCGATCCTGCCCGCGCCTTCACCTGATGCGATCAAGCTCCATTTTGTATAATCATCCGAATTTACTGGTGCTGCAGCCATCATGCAATGTTATGGTCTGATGATACTTGAATATATGGAACATGGGGTGTGGAACATGGGATATGGAACAAGGCTATATGGGACACCGGCAACAAGGTTTAAGTAGATTGTCATGATTCATCATTTAATTTCAGGAGGCACCCGATGGCAGACGAATTCCCATTTGAGTTATCCCCCATGTTTGAAGGGGAACGGATCCGAAAAGACAGCGTGTATATCGAACTTGCAGGACCAAAGAGCAAGGGCTTTGAGCTGGTACGTGCTGCAGAGATGGACGAGATCGAGGACGGTGGCTTCACCCTGATCGGACCGGACATCTCTGAGATGGCAGAGGGCGACCGGTATCCGTTCGCAATGATCTACCGGATCGCAGGCAGTGCAGTGGAACCGGACCTTGAGGCGATCGTTGAACGCCGAAATCACGATTTCCAGAACTATGTATGCGGTCTTATGCATCTGAACCAGCGGTATGATATCTGGCTTCGTATCAGCAAGGATGCGGTCGCCAAGGGACTTGATTCATTCGAATCCATCGCAAAAGCGACCACGATGCTTTTTAAGAACGAATTGCCGTTTATCGAGAAGATGGACGCACTCTATATCACAGACGCAGAAGAGATCGAAAAACGGTTACCTGATGTAAAGGCGATATACGAGACAAGGGATGCCAGAACACGCGATCTGCACGATGAGGATGTGGATACGTTCTATGGATGCACGCTCTGCCAATCATTCGCCCCGACAAACGTCTGCGTCGTAACACCTGATCGTGTCTCGCTCTGCGGCGCGATCAACTGGTTCGACGGGAGAGCAGCCGCGAAGGTTGATCCAGAGGGTCCGCAGTTCGCAATCGAGAAAGGAGAGTGTCTCGATGAGATGGGTGGCGAATACGCAGGTGTCAACGAGTCTGCCGCCTCGCTCTCGCAGGGCGAGTATTCCCGCATCAAGCTGCACTCGTTCTTCGAGTATCCGCACACATCATGCGGCTGTTTCGAGGTTGTTGGCTTTTACATCCCCGAGCTTGATATCATCGCGTGGGTGGACCGCGATTACGCACAACCTGCCCCAAATGGGCTTACGTTCGCAAACATGGCTGGGCAGACCGGCGGTGGCAAGCAGATCGTTGGTTTCCTCGGGATCGGGATCAATTATTTCAGGTCTCCGAAGTTCATCGCTGCGGATGGCGGCTGGAACCGGGTCGGGTGGATGCCAAAACACCTCAAGGACAGGGTGCTTGACGACATCCCCGGAGATATTGTGGATGCGATCGCAACCGAGGAGGATGCAACCGATCTTGACTCGTTGAAGGCGTTTTTGACCGAGAAGAACCATCCGATCGTTTCCGAATGGAAAGAAAAAGAGGCAGCAAAGAAAAAGGAGAAGGGGGCAGAAGAACCGGGCGTTCCTGCCGCGGTAGCGCCAGAGGTGATGCCCGCTGGTATATCTGCTGTGTCGCTACCTGCCGGGTTTGTTGGATCTACAGGGTCTATCGGGCCAGGCGGGGGAGTCCGACTGATCCTGAAGAATGCCAAGATCACTATTGGTCAGGTGATTGTGAAGCAGGACGAAGGCGAAGATTGACCGCGTCGCTTCACATGGTTGTTGTGCTTCATATCTAAGGATATCCGTAGAAAGCACTTGAACGGCAATGGCTGCGCCGATACCCGCATTGCGAAGAATTGCGGTGAATGTGTAACTTAAGCGGTGGTGCCTCATGCAACTGAACCGTATGTGGCGCGTGACCACCAATGGATTGTGAAATGGTGAAGAAGGCAGTCGAATAATATTGCCCCAAAGCCCAGATCATCCGAAACCTTTATATACCGACAATATACAATATTTAGTACTTTCGGTGAGGTGTGTAATTGCGACGACTTGGTATTATTCAACATCGATTCGGTGGCATGTTGATCGTGAGAAATAGCAAACAGACGCCCCCAATCGGTTCAACTGTGGTAACCAACACAATGAAACGGGTTGGGACTGTGCAGGAGATCTTCGGACCCGTATCTCACCCATATATCTCTGTTAAAATCAATAAAAGCAATGGAAAGCGTAACGATCCGGAATTGGCTATATCCGAGAACCAGAAATTGTATACACTATGAGGGGTGGACATGATAGAAGTCGAACGAGTAATTGAACGTCCTGAAAGGATAAAAGAACGCATAAAGCAGCGCAGGGAACGTGAGCAGGAGCATGAGGTCACCGAGTGTCCCGAGTGTCACAGCCGCATGCTTGAACGGGATTATGAGCGTGCCGAACTCGTCTGTGGTTCGTGCGGGCTGGTCATCGAGACGAATATCATCGACCAGGGGCCTGAGTGGCGGGCATTTGATAGCGATCAGCGTTTGAAACGAGCAAGAGTCGGATCGCCGATGACCTACACGATACATGACAAAGGGCTTTCAACCATGATCGACTGGAGGAATCGGGACTCGTATGGCAGAACGATCTCCACAAAGAACCGTGCCCAGCTGTACCGACTCAGGAAATGGCAGCGCAGGATTCGTGTTAGCAATGCGACCGAGCGAAACCTTGCGTTTGCACTATCCGAGCTTGACCGGATGGCGTCTGCGCTCGGGCTGCACCAGAACGTTAGAGAAACGGCTGCCATGGTCTACCGCAAGGCAGTTGAGAAGAACCTGATTCGTGGACGGAGCATCGAAGGAGTGGCTGCATCAGCACTGTACGCCTCGTGCCGCCAGTGTTCTGTACCAAGAACGCTTGACGAGATAGGAGAGGTATCGAGAGTGACCCGCAAGGAGATTGGGCGTACATACCGTTTCGTTGCACGGGAACTCGGACTGAAACTGAAGCCAACGTCACCGATCGATTACATCCCAAGGTTCTGTTCGGGTCTCGGGCTTGGTGGTGACGTGCAGGCACGCGGCATCTCGATCCTTCGAGCTGCGACAGAACGGGAACTGACCAGCGGACGCGGACCCACAGGGGTTGCGGCGGCTGCGATATATATCGCATCCATCCTCTGCGACCAGCGCAGAACCCAGCGAGAGGTGGCAGAGGTCGCAGGCGTGACCGAGGTGACGATCCGCAATCGGTACAAGGAGCTTGCAGAGGAACTGGACATCGAGATCGTGCTCTGATTCCTGATTATATCATCCACGAGGCTTGCAAGGAATGGGCGGTCACTCGCCTTTTCTCATTTTGTACGTGTTTAGCTAACCACAAGATTTCTGTGTTGATCTCGTGAAATCTCGTGGTTTTTTCACCTCAGCTAAACACATACCTCATTTTTAGAGATGGTTACGGGGACGTCTTGCCGTATTGTTGCCGGTAGTGATCTGGTGGCAGTCGAAGTCGGGCGCAAGAGACCTGAACTTCAGAACAATTCTCCACGATGGTGTACCTACATGTCATTCAGCGCCTTCAGGATGATTCCTGCCACCCCGCGCTGATCCCACTTCGCCGAGTTGATCACAAGATCATACACCCCCAGGTCATCAACATCGATCCCGTAATACTCTGAATACCGCCCGGCTTCGCACGCCTCTCGCTCCTTTACCTGACGGATCGCATCAGCCATCAAGACACCTTCGCGATGCATGATCCTGCCCGCCCGGGTATCGAGCGGAGCTGTGATGAGCACGGCGAGATCCGGTTCTGCCATCCATGCCGAGAGCCTGCCTTCGACAATCATGCCCTTTCCAGCGCGCTTTGCATCCGATGCGATCTTCTTCTGGTGACGGTCGATCTGCTGATCGATAGCCGTGTCCGACGAAGCAAGTTCGCCGAACTCCTCGAGCGTAAGTCCTCTTTCTTCTGCCATCTCTCGGAAGATATCTCCGGCAGATATAACCTCAAAACCGGTGCAACTCGATAGTATGCCTGCCACTGTGCTGGTTCCGCTTCCGGGCAGACCGCTGAGCGTTATGATCATCAGTACAAAGATCGTTTCACGGTGTACTTATTCGTTACTTATCCCCTCTCAAAAAGAAATCGTCCGGACTGTGAACGTGAGTCTTATCGAGATGGCGAGATACACAAAGAGGAGGGTGCAAGAGTCTGAATTGCCCTTTCTGCAGTATCATCATGCATAGTACTGGACTGCCGCGCCGCAGGGGTTTGGTTCGCAAGCTTGCGCGGATGGCTGCGCAAACCATACACTACCATGGTTATGAACCGCACAAAAGCAACCACAACTTACCTGTGCAGTACGTGATGCCTATGCGTACCACGCCATCCGGGTGTTGTCAACCACCTGCACGTCAGGTGCATGTTCGATGAATACGGACTCGACGGGTAATCGATCGCACAGCCGCTGCATTGCCGGATTCTCGGTCGCATAATGCGTGGCGTCGATCAATGCCAGGTTCTGCGCACTCCGAATCGCATCGTGTCGCATTTCCCCGGACACAAGGGCATCAGCGCCTCCGTCAATCGCAGTCTTCACAAACTCGCCGTTGAGACCGCTGCCTCCGATGACCATCACAGTCTCGATCTCGCGCTCGCCGATCCATCGGACAGAGACATTCAGCTTCTGTGCCACAAACTCTGCAAACGTCGATGTCATCTGGTGGTCTATTCGCCCGATGCGACCGGGTTCCAGTTCCTCGACATCCTGCAGTTCAAGCACCTCTGCGAGCACATCATTGACTCCGCCCTCAGCCCGGTCGTAATTCGTGTGCATCGTATATATCGAGATTTCGCTCTCAAGAGCGATCTTCAGCGAGTCGGATAGGGTCTTTGATATCCGGTGTATCGGATGGTATATCGGAGTGTGATGCGTGATCAGGAGATCCGCTTCAGCCCGTGCAGCCTCCTCAAGCACGTAATCGGTAACATCCAGCGCAACAGCAACCTTGTTTACGTTGCCCCCTCGATCGAGCACCAAACCGATCCGGTCCCGGTCAGATTCATAAGCAAGTTCCGGAGGAGCGATGTCCTCCAGAAGAGCAATCATTTCTGATAGCCGCATATATTATAGATAGCAGACCGTTCAGACTTAAACCTTGTGATATTGCGTGATATTAGCTTGAATCGCCATTTGACGCGATTGAATATTCTGTGACCGGTTCACCGTAGTCGTCGAACCAGTAGGCATTAGGGTTGCTCTTAAAGATCATGAAATCAGCGATCCGCTCCGGATCAGCTGCACGGTGATAGCGGAAGAATGTATACGCGTCTGTCCGTCCGACAATCTCGATCTTCCCGGTCGAATGTGACATAACCAGCCGCGCCCGCTTGGCAAGACCTGAACAATCCATCTGAGCCCTGTGAAAGATCTCGTACGTCTCCTCGATCGGAACAACGTATGCGTGGTTGCCCGATGTCGGTCGGCACTGGAAGACGTAGTACGGAACCGCCCCGACGAAGGAGAGTTTCTTGAATAGCGCCGACAGGGTTTTTGGATTGTCGTTGACCCCGCGGATCATAGGAGTCTGGTTGGCGATTATGGCGCCGGCTTCGATGAGTAGGCGTATCGCTTCGACTGCTGCGTCGGTAAGCTCGTTTGGATGATTGAACTGCGCCATCACATAGATTCTCTTCTGATCGGTGCTGTATTTTTGTATCATCTCAAGCAAGGACGGATCGTCAATAATCCTGTGGGGGTTGAAAGCAGGCATTTTAGTGCCGATACGAATGATCCGGACATGCTCAATCTCCCGAATCTGGCTGATTATTCTTTCCAGTTTATTCGTGGAGAGCATTAGCGGATCGCCGCCCGAGAGTAGCACGTTTGTGATTTTCTCGTGCTCGCGGATGTATTGTAGCCCTTCTGTCACATCACGAGCGATCTCGTCGCGATCGTTTATGAAAAGCCGCTTTCTGAAACAGAACCGGCAGTACCCGCCGCATACGTCGGCAACCAGCAGGAGTGCGGTGCGTTCGTATTTGTGCTGCAAACCCGGAGTGGTAGTGTACACACTTTCGTCGGAAGCATCAAGCCCACCCCATTCCTCAAGTTCTCCCGGATCCGGTATCACAATGCGCCTTATAGGGTCATCAGGGTTGTCCCAATCGATCAGGGACTTGTAATAATCATTTGTGCGGAATGCAAACTTTTCAGTGACTTTTTTGAGTGCGAATTGTTCATCATCTCCCAATTCGCTTATTTGATCCAGTTTCGTAAGATATTTTATGTTTTTCATCGCTTCGTTGCCTCGCTCTTTAAAAGATGTACAAACGGAGAAGCCCTATCGTTGCGGCGATATGATTTTCCATCAGTGACATAAACTGTTTTTGTGGTCTTTAGAAACCTTTATGAACACGGTTATAAGCCTTTCGGTGATCTGGAGCTGCGGGGTTGGTCCGGCAATTAATCCAAGATTGCGGGTGTTTAAGGTGCAGGTTTGGTGTATGATTCCGGGATACCCCAAAGATTAATAAAATTTGCGATTCCAGTTTGAGGCGGAGACATCATGATCAAGTTCACTAAGCTGCACGGAAACGGGAACGACTTCATCCTGATCGACGAA
>DAOWIV010000141.1 GCA_030640725.1 Methanosarcinales archaeon
GGTGAAGGCGAAACTGGCAGAGCACAGGTCTCCTGAAATTTATGGCGGGACCGGAGCCTGCGTGATACTGCCACCGTTTACCCCGGAACAGGCAGACCAGTGCCTTGAAAACACCAAAGGATTCCGGATGATGGGGCAGCGTTTCATTCCTGACTCGTACATGTTCACAAACCTTGTCGGGACATACACCGACGTTTATCAGGGCGATAAAGAGCCGTTCACGCTCATAATCGACGGTGCCGGAAGGCAGGTCAGGGGTTTTCCCCGCGGTCTTGATGTGATGGCGCTGCTTGGATCGGATCGATCGAGAGAACTGCTGGACGGGCTGGACGATTCCAATTACAAGGAATACGATCGCCAGTATGACGAATTGAAGGACGAATTCGACTCATTTGATCATGCGGACTGGAACAAAAACCTCTACTGGTCATGGCTCTTTGCATTAAAGCCCCTGCTCAATGACCACGGCGCGGGTTATCCGACGTTCATGCAGACCAGCGCGTGGCAGGATAAGGAACTGACCACCGCGCTTGCATCATGGACAGAGCTCAGGCACGACACGATCCTCTACGCCAAGCAGAGCTACACAGGGATGACTATGAGTGCCCCGCTAATCGAGGAGAAACCCGTTGTCGGATACGTCGAACCGGTTCCCGAGTTCTACAACCGGCTCCTTGCGTTAACACGGATGACAAACAGCGGTCTTGGCGAGATTGGGGTTCTCGACGGTCCTGCGAAATACCGGCTGGAACGTCTGGAAGAGATACTTGAGAGGCTTGTTAAGATCTCGTCAAAGGAACTGGAAAACAAGGAGCTAACAGCGGACGATTACGATTTTATCAAGAACTTTGGTGATAATCTGGACGGCGTCATCGCCGATGTCGAGGATAAGGCAAAGAAGACGACGATTGTTGCCGATGTGCATACCGATGGTAATACCAAGCAGGTTCTCGAGGAGGGCGTCGGATACGTTGATCTGATTGTTGTCGCATACAGGCTCCCGGACGGGAGAATCCTTGTCGGAGCAGGTCCCGTTATGAGCTATTACGAGTTCAAGCAGCCGATGAGCGAGAGACTCACCGACGAGGCATGGAGGGAGATGCTTGCTGCGAGTCCACCGGAAAAGCCGGAATGGACATCGAATTTCGCCGAATGATCGATTGCTACCTGTAAATTACAGTGGTCCCTGCCGATTACTTGATGTTGGACCATGGTGATGTGCCATAATGCAGAAATTGACCGTGAGGCACGACCGGCTGCTCGTCATATTCCTCTTACTTGGACTCGTGATACTTGCGTTTATAATGATCCCGCTCCTGAACCTGACTGCCGGTCAACTCATCTCCAACCAGCCCGGCATGGCAGAAGCGATCAACGATTCCTCGGTCTGGAAAGCGATGCTCCTTACGATGTACACCGCACTTGCCGCAACCGCTATAGCATTCGTATTTGGCGTGCCCCTCGCATACTTCCTTGCACGACGCGACTTCCCTGGCAAAGGCATAATCGAGAGCATCGTGGATATCCCGATCATCGTTCCGCACACGGTGGCAGGCATCGCACTCCTCACGGTTTTCGGGCTGCATGGGCTGCTCGGGCAGCCGTTGTCACAGGTCACCCAGTTCAGGGACGCGATGCCCGGAGTCGTGGTTGCGATGCTCTTTGTCTCGGTGCCGTTTCTGATCAACTCGGCGCGGGAGGGATTCCAGAGTGTTGATCCGCGCCTCGAAAACGTTGCCAGATCGCTCGGAGCATCGGACTGGGGCGCGTTCACGCTGGTCACGGTTCCGCTTGCCGCACGCCACATCCTTGTGGGATCAATCATGTGCTGGGCGCGGGCGATGAGCGAGTTTGGCGCAGTCATCGTGATCGCATACTACCCGATGATCACACCAACCCTGATCTACGAGCGATATATCTCTTACGGGCTTTCTGCCTCCTCCCCGATTGCCGTTCTGATGATCGTCGTTTGTCTGGGCATATTTATCGCATTGCGGGCAATCTCTTCAGGGTGGAGACGATACGATCGTGGGTAGGGTATATGCAGGCGAGGCACCTTAAGTATCAACGACCACCTGCACGACGTACCCGGCATCGGTTCGCTCGATCGTCATGTCGTGGAAGGTGACTGCCTTCACACCGACATCGAACCGGTGCTTATCAAGGTCAATTGCCTCGCCAGTTGCGTGCGCCCTGATATGATACCTGTCACCACGCCGCTTAATTTGCTCCACACGAAACCTGCAAAACACAATCTCCTCGACTTCGAACAGGTACAACAGTTCCGAAAGAAAGTCGTAAAGTAGACCCTCGCAGTCATCGGCATCGAGATCGATATCAAGCGTTGTTATCGGCTGCACGGTGTCGGTATCGATCATCGCGCCAAACATGGCAAGCGCAGCATACTCAAACGCCTCTTCGATCGTTTTTCCCAAGACGCGGAACTTGACATCAGCAGGATGATCGAGATACTCGATATGCGGGTGGTTTTGTGGTTGCATCCGGTTCACCTCATCTATTTTTGCACACTACACATTTTTAAGCGCTGCTTTGATCAGTTCGCCCACATCAACATCATAGACATGTTCTGACCGTAGCGCCCCGTGCACAGCCGCCTCTGCCGTGGCTCTTGTGTATCCAAGCGAGACCATGCCCGCGATCGCAGAGCTTGCAAGATCCGGCGGCTGCCCGGTTTCTGCCGGTATTTCTGTTATTTTATCTTTTAATTCGAGAATGAGGCGTTTTGCGGTCTTTGTCCCGATACCGGAGATGCTGCTTAGCACCCCCAGGTCTTCGCGGTATACCGCAGATTTGAATTCATCAAAGGATATTCCGGATAATATATTCAGAGCAACGCCCGGTCCGATCCTTGATATGCTGAGCAGCAACCTGAAAAACTCAAGTTCCCCTGCGCTTGCGAACCCGTACAGCAGAAGTGCGTCCTCCCTTACATGGAGGTGGGTGTGCAGCCGCACCCGGTCTCCGATCTCGGGCAGTGTGACGTATGTGGACGCGGGGATATGTAACTCATACCCGATGCCGCCAACGTCGATGATTGCGCGGGCAGGGGTTTTTGTATCAATGATCCCTGTGATGTGTGCGATCATAAATCAGATGTGCTAATTACCCCTCTTCTTCCGGGCTGTTTATATCTATATCGCGCTACCTGCCACCTGCATGATCATCAGCGCGTCGAGCGATGTGACCTTGCCATCGCCACTCACATCAGCAGCGGCGAGGGTTGCGGCGTCGCACGAGGCGAAACCGCTGCATGCGATCCCAAGAGCGATCACGGCGTCGGCGGTGGTGATCTGGTCGTCGCCGTTAGGGTCGCCGCAAAGCACTCCAATGATAACGCTACCATTGTTCACTATGGTCGACACCGGAGTTCCGTTTATGTCACCAACGATAACATCTGAAAGGTCGAGCGATGATGCCCCCCTAACCGTTTTTGCAGTCATCCTGATCGTTGCAAGAACTCCTGCTGATGAGACGGTTGCTCCGGGAGTTGTGATTGCACCTGCTACGCCGGTTATCACCCCAGTGGTGTTATCTATTGTGCCCGGGCTGAAGTATGTGTTTGCTCCGTGTTTCAGTAGATCTCCTTCTGTCACACTGTCTGCACTGATAAGCGATGCATCGAAGCACAGATCGAACTGAACACCTGCAATGGATGTATCTGGGTCTATGGTGACGTTTATCATGAACGTTTCTCCATCGGCTACGTTCTGTGTGGATGGGGACACACTTATGAGGATTTCTGCAGATGCCATCCCGGTCAATCCGGATAAAAGGGATAAGGATAAAATCCCTATCCAGATATACTTCGCTCTGTTTTTCATAATCTACGCCTCATGGGCAGGAGCCCCAGTGTTGTCCTATCACGATCATGTCCAGGACGTTGATCGTACCATCTTTATTAACGTCTTCTGGCATCCATCCGGGAGTTCCTGTCTCTCCCCAGTGCTGACCTACTCGAATCATGTCAAGCACGTTCACAAATCCATCGCCATCCACATCACCGATGCATGTGGTGGTAGTGGTGGTAACGCTACCATCCTCCACTATGATCGACACAGGATTTCCGTTTATGTCACCAACAATGACATTTGAAAGGTTGAGGGGTGATGTCCCTCCAACCGTTTTTGCAGTCATCCTGATTGTTGCAAGGACTCCTGAGGATGAGACGGTTGCTCCGGGAGTTGTGATTGCACCTGCTACACCGGTTATCATCCCGGTGGCATTATCTATTGTGCCTGGGCTGAAGTATGTGTTTGCACCATCTTGTTTCAGTATATTTCCTTCTGTCACACTGTCTGCACTGATAAGCGATGCATCGAAGCGCAGATCGAACTGGACGCCGGTTATTGACTCTGCCGGGTCAACAGTCACGTCTACTGTAAATGACGAACCTTGTAGGGCCTCCTGAACCGGTGGGGTGACGTTAACTATCGTCTGTCCTCCATGCGGCGTCACGCTCAACACCACAGACTCTGTTACCCCCCACCCGTCTGTGTTTCTTCCATGTACAAATAACGTGTGATCTCCTGGAGATAGTTCACGCACATCTACGTTTGCTGTAACTTCTTCAACGTTGGAATCAAAAGCTCCGTCTACCGCACTCATTGCCTGCCCGGTCCCATCGGTGCCAACGGTATCTATGAAATACTCAGCGGCAGTCACTGTAGCTGTAGTTGTAGCTCGTGGCGCGGTCATACTCATGCCCTTCGATGTTGGTGGTTCCTTTTCAGGCATGACTCCAGTGCTTCGAAGGGTGCTCTGCGCCACGCTTGAAAACGTTCCCTGCGGCATGGTGATAGTGGTCACTTCCCATATATCACCTGTTTCCCAACCACCACCCTGGGACAGAGTATGCGGTCCGAAAGTCTCCACCATCTCGTTTGTTGTCCCTTCATGCAGCGTTACCGTAACTGTGGCATCCGATGGACCATGTCCACTATCATTCCAGTAATGAACTACCCCCGAGTATGTTCCTGCAGGAGGGCTATAAATGGTTATGTGCTCCGGGCCATAACCAGCCATATCATCTATATCGAGATACGGGTCATTTGTATCATTGTTAGAAGGGTCTGTGGGATCGTAATACTCGCCATCGTCATCCCAGTCCGGGTACATATTATACCAGTAACAGTCTCCTGAAGTGCGGAAACTCCCTCCTGGCTTGATTAGATGCAGATCAACATCAGTAACGTCCGTATTCCAGGTAAGCTTTATCCTCATGTCTGCCGCTTCTGCTTCCCCGGTGTCCACCGTCACCGTGCCCGAAATCAACTCTCCTACATCATCGCCGATGGAGAGAATATATTCGCCATCAGGCACAATGTATCCATGCATGTGCCTACCATCCCATCTTGCCGTATAGATGCCATCGGTCTCTATCAGGGGCAGGATCTGCACAGGCTCCCACCATCCCTCTTTCAATATCCAGAGTTCCAGCGGTCCCAGCCCTGAATCCCCGGTTGCAGTGATCAGCGTAGTTTGCCCGATCACCGGGTTGAATGGGTCGGGGTCGGCATCTATCGATGTCAGCGGTATTTCAGCCCTCGCTGTCACCGTGCCCGAAATCAGTTCTTGCCCCGTTTCATCGCCA
>DAOWIV010000204.1 GCA_030640725.1 Methanosarcinales archaeon
ACTTCTTCTTTGTGAAGGTGAAGGAAGGGGCTGACCCCGAAGATGTTGCAGAGCGCATCAGGGATCGGCTTGAAGATGAGCGTGACGAGGAGGATTTTACGGTCATGACCGCGGCACAACTCTCAGAGACAGTTGGTGGGATACTTTCAGCGGTCTCAGCAGTCCTGATCGGGATCGGCGCAATCTCGCTTCTTGTCGGAGGTGTCGGGATCATGAACACGATGTACACCTCTGTTACGGAACGGACGCGTGAGATCGGGATATACAAAGCGCTCGGGGCAGAGAACAACACAATTTTAACGCTTTTCCTCGTCGAATCCGGTCTGATCGGTATCTTCGGGGGTTTGATCGGGATCGTGCTCGGTTTCGGGATGGCGCTCGTAGTGGAGATGGTCGGGCGAGAGATGGGGGTCGGGCTCCTGCACGCGTGGATCTCGTGGGAGCTTACAGCCTTTGCGCTTATCTTCTCGTTTTCTATCGGGGTTTTTGCGGGATTTCTGCCGGCAAGGTCTGCTGCGAAGATGAATCCGGTGGATGCACTGCGGCATGAGTGATGGGGTGCTATAACCGGAGAATGGCACTATCGATTCGACATCAAGGGTTTCAGGCTACAAAAGCACCGTCGGTCTGCGCACCAGATCAGGTACAAACGGGTCGCCAGTCTTCATGCTACTCGCTGTTGTGATCCTCCCCAACCATCTGTATCAGTTACCACAAGATTGCTATTGGCGATCCGGATCATAAAAACAAAATGGCACACGCCAAAACCACAGCACCGGCCAGGGCCAGCGGTAGGGTATAGTACTTCAGGTTTTCTTTCATGCTCGAATCCTGTCTGACCAGCCAGAAATATGGGTCGCTCACATAAGAGAAGATGAATGTTCCGGCGCAGATCATAAACACCGTTTGCATGCAAGCAATATCCTTCACAATACCTGCGGTAACGATTGCTGTGACAACCCGTGAGCCCTGCGCGGTTTGAATACACATCGCAACCAGAAATGGAAATAACATGACCGGAACAGAACTGCCACCGAGCAATCCAAGCACACCATCTGAAAAATTGCTGTGTGCGATGATGTTACCGAGCGCGCCTGCGCCGCACAGATCGAGAAGTATCCTGCCTGCTCTGCCTGATGAACTCTTCAGGGCAGAGCTTATCATATCTGTAGATAGGCGTCTATTTGCGATGAACAGTGAGATCGATACACCCACGAGTAGGGCAACATTGATATCACCAAGAAATTTTAGAATCGGACGGTCGGCAATAAGGCCAAGTAAAATCAGTGATATCGGGATTAAAATAGGGCTCCATGCTTCTGTAGATGATCTTAGTGATGATTGGGCTTTTTCTGGTATGATTTCAATCTTCGTATGCATATAATAATAAGAAATAACCAAAAGAAGTACAGATATGGGAATACCCACAGTTAATGTGTCTAATGGATCAATGTCAAGCGTATCCGTGATTACAAGGATAACTGGTGATGGATAGATCAGATTATACGATATCACCGTTCCGACGGCGAGCATGTATAGGAATTTCTTTTCTGATGCATTTACCTTCAGCGCAAGACCCTCAATGACTGGATTTAAAACAACATACGCTGTTATGCAGCACATTATGGGAATGGATAGTAAATACCCCGAAAAAATAGGTATAAAGGAATAATTTCTCTTAGAGACTCTTAAAATATCATTTATAATCGTTTCAATACCTTTTGTTCTCTTTGAGAACTCTGCGATAGTAACACCAGAGAATACGACGATACACAGCACAGAAAATATGCTTCCGAGACCTGATGTTACATGTGCGGTGATTGAATGATAATCCATTCCACAGAGTATCCCGTAAACAAAAGCAGATGAAATCAGGGAAAGAAATGGGTGTATCCGCATACGGACTGATAACACGTGTATCAGAACTATACTTGCGAAAAATGCGATAAATTGGAACATTGTATCTATTTTTGATTCTGTTTGACATAAAGGTTCGATCGCCACGCGTGCGGGAACTGTTGACTTGACGCGGGTGTTTGAACCCAGTCCTTTCTGATGATGGGGTCGGATACGCCCAAATACAGTACGGGGTTTTCTTGATGTCTGTTAGCTCACCCAGGCGGTTTCGTGACCGCCCATCTGCGACGATAGTTATAATGTGGTGGACCGTAGTAATAAACATCGAAGAGCACGATTGGGGTGGTGATTGGCTTCGAGATGGTGGTGGTGGTGAAGATGGTCAGTAGGGTGACGAGAGGCGGCATGTTACATGCACAGGTCTCGTGGGAGCTTGCAGCATTTGCGCTTCTCTTCTCGTTTGGAATCGGGGTTCTGGCTCTTGCAGCATCCAACCGCAGGTACCGCAGCTGCAGGTGTCATTTCATGCAAGTGTGGGGGCGTCTCGCATGACACTTCCAAGTATCTTCCCTCCAGGCGTTGTTATTGAAAACCACTCGATCCCCCAGCCGTGTTGTACCGCATACTCATCCCGTTCCTTCTTATATCCAAAGTCAAGCAGCC
>DAOWIV010000069.1 GCA_030640725.1 Methanosarcinales archaeon
ATATGTGCGAGATATATTCTCGAACGAATATTCGATGCCGAGATTGTCCGAACTTGTTGGTGGGGGTGGTGTTGCAGACTGAAGTGTGCGAGTTCACCACAAGTTATTGAGCATGTACTGATTCCGTACCTTTTGGTCTAAGCGTAACAGCCTAATTTCGCTTATCGTAATTCACGACTCTTACAATGGTTCAACTTTCGTTTCTTCATAGCGTTCTTATCCTGGCAGTCGGTCTGAACGTAGGCTTTCAGACTTTCCACGTTGTCCTGTGAGCTTAACGCACAAGCGTTACCATTCGCGCGTTTCACAGTAGGATTACCCCGAATGGAAGGGGTAGCCACAATGGCAATTCGCGGTTGCAGCTTCTTGTCGCACGCTGTCACATTGTGTGGGGTCAGCTCGAAACTCTGGTTTTCCGGATATCCAAAACCCAAAGCAGTCAGCACCAGACTCAAATCGACAACACCTTCAAAACCACGCCAACACCAGATGGCGTGACAGCCCCGAGGGATGAGCACCCGAACCGTTCCAATATGAGGAGGTTTATGCGAGCGGGCACATGGAGGGAGGGGGGAGTGGGGAATTGGGGGAATGTGGTAAAAAAGTTATTTTCCCGCTCGCATAAATAACAATTAGACACAATAGTATATAAACCTTGTGGCTCGATGGCTACATAATCACAGGGTGGTATGTCAGATCACAATAACATGATTGGCGAAACTGCGACAGATTGTTTCGTTGCCGCGGTCTCACTCATCTGCACACGTCCACAATCTCCTGTTTCTCTACGTCCACAAGCCCCAGATCCGTGATCTTGAGCCTTGGTATCACTGGCAGCGCAAGGAACGAGAGCGTCATGAACGGAGACGGCAGCACGCACCCGATCTCCTGCATCATGGCATGAAGACCGCGGAGTTTCGCATTCACCGATTCAACGCTTCCGGTCGAGAGCAAGCCTGCAAACGGCAGCGCGATGCCACCCATGATCTCGCCATCATACGCAACAGCGATCCCACCACGCATTGTCCGTATCTCGTTGGCGCAGAGAGCCATGTCCTCAAAGTTGGTGCCAACAACGATCACGTTGTGCGAGTCATGTGCGATGCTCTGGGCAAACGCCCCACCCTCAATCCCGAAACCCGAAACAAACCCTCGCCCGATGCCCGCTGTGCTCCCGCTGTCTCCGCTCCTCCCGTGTCGCTCAATAACCGCGATCGAGAGGATATCCCGCGTGGGATCCGGGTAAAGAACACCATCTTTCGGATGCAGCGTCTCGATCCGCCAATCGGTGAATATCGCATCAGGAATCGCAACGATGATGTTTGCTTCCACTTCCGTGTCGCTTTTGAGATACAGGCTCTCAGGATGAATCCTCTTGAACCACACCGTATCAAAGACCTCTGCCGGGTACATCGGCTTTGGAGCGATGTTAGCCACCCCTCCCACAAAAACACGATCGATTGCGAACCCGTGGAGGTCATCGAGCACCACGAGATCGGCTTTTCTTCCGATGCTGATTGACCCGATCAGGTGATCGATCCGATAATGCCTCGCGGTGTTGATCGTGCACATCGATATCGCATCGATCGGATCGATGCCAAGCTCGATCGCGGTTCGTACGTGCGTATCCATGTAGCCGGCGATCAGGTCCCCCGGATGCCGGTCATCTGAGACAAAGAAGAAACTGTCAAGCCCGATTCCGTCCCGGACGAGCCGCGGCACGAACTCGCGGAGAGACTTTGCAGCAGACCCTTCCCGTAGCATCACAGCCATACCCATCCGCGCCTTCTCGATCGCCTCGTCGTACGTCAGGGACTCGTGGTCGCTTGTTATGCCTGCGCAGAGATACCCCGCAAGATCGCTGCCAGTCATTCCGGGGCAGTGCCCGTCAGCCCGCTTTCCAAGAAACAAGGCTTCCTCGATCATATCCAGTTTTTCAGGATCTGCGGCAAGCACGCCCGGAAAGTCCATCACCTCGCCAAGCCCGATGACGCCGTCCTGGTACAGCAGTTGCGTCACCGTGGGCACGTCCAGCACCGCTCCTGACGTCTCAAGACTGCTTGACGGGACGCAGGAGGGGATCATGACAAAAATGCTTGACGGCAGATCCTCAATCTCGGCTAAAACGAGTTCTACTCCCTGTTTCCCGAGAACATTTGCAATCTCGTGCGGATCGATGATCATGCCGGTCGTGCCGTGCCTGATCGCAGCCCCCGCGAAGTTGGTCAGGGTCACCATGCCGGACTCATAGTGCACATGCCCATCGATCAAACCGGGGGAGACGAATTTTCCGGTTATATCGATGATCTCAGTGTCCTCGCCGATTTTGTCAGATATGTCCCCGAGTCCAACGATGATACCGTCTTTTACTGCGATGTCTGCCCTGAGAAGCTCTTTTGTGTTGACGTTGACAACCATTCCCCCGGTTAGCGCAAGGTCTGATTTTATGGTTCCTTTTCCCGCGGAGATCCGTTTGTGTAGCATCATGGTGATACTTTGATCGAGGGTTGTTGAAGTATCTTTTCGTGTTTTTGGGTCATGGATGGAAGCTTCATTTCTGTCTGGTTTTAATCATATATCCTGACAGCCACCACACCATCAACCGCAACCCAACCGCAGCCCCCCTGACCCAAAGCCCACCAGTCTCG
>DAOWIV010000269.1 GCA_030640725.1 Methanosarcinales archaeon
AGGATCTCGGGTTCTTTCCAAAAGGAACTGGCGGACCGGTGACCGAGGACGGTATCACTGCAATCGATGGCGATCTTCCTGTGAATACGTCAGGCGGTCTGAAAGCCTGCGGGCATCCGGTGGGCGCAACCGGCATCAAGCAAGCCGTAGAGGTCACGACACAACTACGCGGCGATGCAGGCAAGCGACAGGTTGCAGGCGAGATCGGACTGACACACAACGTTGGCGGTTCAGGCGGCACTGCAGTGGTGCACATCCTTTCGAGGTGACCAGGACAAGGGAAAAGAGGACCCCGGTATGGCGAGTACGAGTCTATGATTCAAAAAGGGTCAAGAGTCCTTGTTTTTCGCCTGGTAATCGCGAATTGCCGCATAAAGTGCATCCGCTGCAAGATTTGAGCAGTGCAGCTTCACTGGCGGCAGTCCGTCAAGCGCATCAGCCACATCGTCCCTTGTGATGGCGAGCGCCTCATCAAGAGTCTTTCCGACCGCAAGTTCTGTGATCATGCTTCCTGTTGCGATCGCTGCGCCGCATCCGAATGTTTTGAACTTGATATCGGTGATCCTGCCATCTTCAACCTTGATATAAACATGGGTCATATCTCCGCAGACCGGATTGCCAAACTCCCCGCTTCCATCGGGGTCAGGAATCTCACCGACGTTTCGCGGATTTAAAAAATGATCCATCACTTTTTCGCTGTATTCCATCAAATCACTTTCCTGTAAGCGGGGATATAGCACGCAATTTCTCAATGATGGCGGGAAGCATATCAAGCACGTATTTAATCTCCTCTTCTGTGTTTTCTCTCCCGTGCGTGAACCTGATCGAGCCGTGAACGTCCTCCGGGGAAATTCCGAGTGCAAGAAGCACATGAGACGGGTCAAGCGATGCAGAAGAGCACGCAGATCCGGTGGACACTGCAATCCCCTTTATATCAAGGTGCATCAGCATCGCCTCACCCTCAACAAACATGAATCTCATATTCGCGTTGTTCGGGAGTCGTTTTGTCGGGTGACCATTCAGAAACACATCGTCGATCGAACCAAACACACCATCAATCAGCATATCCCGCAATTTCACCAGATGCGCTGTGTCTGACTCGAATCGCTCACACGCAAGCGAGACTGCCTTTGCAAAGCCAACGATACCAGAAACGTTCTCAGTGCCCGCACGAATGCCCATCTCATGACCGCCACCATACACCAGCGGCTCAATCTTCAGCCCTTTCCGGATATACAGGGCGCCAACGCCTTTTGGTCCGTATATCTTGTGCGAGGAGAGTGAAAGCATGTCGATATTCATCTTCCGTACATCGATCTCTGTTTTGCCAAACGACTGAACTGCATCGGTGTGAAAAGGGATTCCATGGTCTGATGCTATGGCGCCGATCTCGCTTACCGGCTGGATCGTGCCGATCTCGTTGTTTGCATGCATCACCGAGATCAGTCTGGTCTCACTGGTGATCGCAGATTCGACGTCGCCCGGATCGACCAGTCCGTCGGCATCGACCGGCAGATATGTGACATCGCAGCCCAGACGCTCCAGATGCCGGCAGGTCTTGAGTATCGCAGGATGTTCGATCGAACTGGTGATAATATGCCCTTTGTGCCCCGGCAGAGAGCCTCTCAACGCAAGATTGTCAGATTCTGTGCCGCCAGATGTGAATACAATCTCTTCTACATCGGCGCCGAGTGCGTCAGCAACCCCTTCCCTTGCGCTGGCAAGCGCCCTGTTCGCGTCCTGCCCAAACGTATGCAGACTCGACGCATTACCAAACCTCTCTGTAAAATAGGGCACCATCGCCTGCATGACCTCGCGGTCCACCGCTGTGGTGGCGGCGTGGTCCAGATAGATTCGTTTCATAGATTATGTATTACACATTATATACTATGTTACACATTATATATTATGTTATATTTTGATCTGGCTGGCTGAAAAGCCTCTAGCTATAAGAATATCTTTTATGCGATCTTTGTGATTGCCTTGCAGCTCTATGGTCTCGTTTTTCACGGTTCCGCCGCACGCAAATCTGGATTTCAGGTATGTCGAAAGTTCGTGCAGATCGATCTCGTGCGAATCGATTCCGTCGACGACTGTAACCTCTTTTCCATATCTCCGCCGTTTTACCTTGATGGTGATCCACTGTTGCTCTTTTGCCACCTCTTCGCAGATGCACAGTTCCTTTGGCAATCCACATACGATGCACATTTCTGAACTCATTGTCTGGGTGATACCTCCGAAAGTTATGTGTTATAACGAATCGTGGAAAGACTTGAGCACGATGTTATTAAAAGATGATGGTACTCACGTTGCAACTCGCATCGAGTACGCGATCGGTGCAGTCTCCAAGATGCACGGGCTGATGTTCAGAAGAGACATTCCCGACGATTACGCCATGATCTTTGTCTTCTCAAAGCCAGAGGCGGTCTCTGTGCATATGTTGTTCATGCGGTTCCCGATCGACGTTATTTTCTTGAACCGGGATAAAATCATCATCGACATCGCAAGATTGAACCCGTGGACCGGCTACAGACGCGTCAGAGGCGTTGTATATTTTATAGAGATGAATGCAGGGACCCTTGAGAGGTACGGACTTGTTTGCGGCAGCCGACTGGTCTTTGATGCGGACGGATGAACATCACAGCGTGAGTGCATCTCTGCCCAGTTTCCGGATTATGCATCCGGGGATGTCCACCGCAGATTCCACCTCATCGATGATATGCCCGTCGCCCGTCGCAACGATCGAACCGCAGTGCTTCAAATCGAAATCAACGTGTCTTGATGTCCTTGCATCGCCTGAAAGCGAGTATTTAGGGAGTAACCCGCGGATGTGCCGCGCAAGCACGCCGCTCTTGCTGATCTGGGCATCAAAGAGAAAGATGACTGAACCAGGCTCGTGTTCGGAGATCATCTCAAGAATCTGCCTGCAAACGCCCCGATCCGGATTTTTATAGTTCCTGAAAACTCCCCTGATGTCCCGTATAAACCCGTCATCGCATATAAACACAGGTTCCCCCGAGATCACACTCTCTGTTGCGATAATAACATTGTATCCATCGATCACGAGGTTCTTTTCCCTGATATCGGCGCACGATATCTTTTTGCTGATGCGGGATGCTGCAATCTCAGGTTCGATCACAACCCGCATCAGTATGTGCCGATCCCGATTCCCCAGCCGGTAGTGGTC
>DAOWIV010000093.1 GCA_030640725.1 Methanosarcinales archaeon
AATATATCAAATGTCGGACTCGTCAACTCAACTTGTATTGGAGCAACGCCCATCAGCTGCTGCATATTTCGATCAAATACCGCTGGTACTCCGCATTCAAGAGTCATTCTCCCGCCCGAAAGGCGTTTCTCACTCGCAAACTTTTCACAAAAGTTTGATCAAAAACTGACTTCCGACCCAGAGGGCAGTTTTTACTCGATTTTTTGTGAAAAAATCGTTTTTCATGGTGGAAAAGATCGTTTTGCCATTGTCCACCCCGTCAGAAACACACGAAGTGAACCATGCACCCGAAAGTCTGCCAGATGCCAAAAAGCCTTTAAACTCAGTCAACCATCCCAACATTATGAAAGACGCTTTTGAGTATTTCAGAGCTCACCTTGTAGATATAATGACTAACTACGAGGGCGAATACATTGCTATCATAGAAGATAACATCGTAGCTCATGGGAGGGATGCTAAAAAAGTTTACAACTCAGCAAAAGAGAAATTCCCACAAAAAACGGTTTTTTTAGGACAGGTTCCGAAAAAGGAGGCTATGATTCTTTGAAGAGATGTTTTGAGTTTACAGAAGAGATATCCTCCAGTCTTGGCGCTGTTTATAGACCCCTTATGAAAGTTGGACTAAAAGATGTCGATGGGGCTATATTTGAGATCAGCATGATTGTAGATTCCGGTGCGGATATTACAGTACTTTCGAAACGAATGGGAGACATTATGGGAATTGATGTAGAACAAGGCGAGGAAAAGATATTTCGCGGGATTGTGGGGGAAATAATAGCTTATGTGCATAGGATACCACTGTTTATCGATGGAAAGGAACTTGAAGTCAGGGTTGCTTTTGCACTGGCAGAAGTGCCGAACTTGCTTGGCAGACTGGATATCTTCAGAAACTTTGAGATAAATTTCAGAAAGGAAGAAGATTTCTGTTTCAGTGATTAGAATTTCTTCTGTGTACTTCAATAGTTCCGGATATCATGCATACTCAACAAGTTACGATAACGGTGACGTAATTACGCACCAGGAGCGATTCGTCGATCGGGCATTTGAACCTCGGGTCCACCCACACGAAACAGCAAATCGCCAAAAAAACAAAAAAAAGAGAGAATGATCACCGAATGAAATCGATGATCGATCTTGGTTTATTGTATCCGACTTCAATCGGGTTTCCTTTTTCTTTGATGCGCCCGGAACTGATCGGTACACGCTCCATGTATGCGTCCGGACCAAGTATCTGAGCAGACTCAACACCGGTCATGACCGCCATCACGCGCACCGTGCCCTCATACTCTTCCTCGATGCGTGCACCCCAGATCACGTTTGCATGTGGGCTGAGTTCGTAGGTGAGCGAACTTGCGATCTCATCCGCCTCCTTCAGGCTGAGATCGGGACCGCCTGTGATGTGTACAAGGCACCCGGTAGCGCCGCGATAATCCACGTCCAGCAGCGGGTGGTTCAGTGCCCCGCGGACAACGTCATCTGACTTGTCACGCGTCTTTGATTCACCAAAGAGCATCACTGCAACGCCGCCGCAGTTCATAACCGTCCTGATATCCGCATAATCGAGATTGATCAGAGATGGTTTGGTGATTGTCTCTGATATGCCTTTAACGGTCTCTGAGATCAACTGGTCCATGACCGAGAACGCGTGCCCCATCGGCAGGTTTGGCACATAGCTGAGCAGGCGGTTGTTATCAAGAGCGATTACCGTGTGCGCCGCAGAACTCAACTCCTGAATCCCCTTCTCTGCCTTGATGGTGCGGGCGCGTTCCACATGGAACGGTGTCGATACCATCCCGACCACGATCGCACCATTCTCCTTCGCGATATCAGCCACCACCGGCGCAACTCCGGTGCCGGTGCCGCCGCCCATACCAGCCGTGACAAAGACCAGGTCGGCATCGGTGAGCATCTCGGTGAGCGTGCCTCGCGCAAGTTCGGCGGCACGCCTCCCGACATCAGGGTCACCACCAGCGCCAAGCCCTCGCGTGATGGATTTTCCGACCAGAACCTTCTTATCAGCCCTGCACTCGTCCAGATCCTGTCTGTCCGTGTTGATCGCAATGATATCTACGCCATCGATACCAATGTCATACATCCGGGTGGAGGTGTTGTTGCCCGCGCCACCGCAACCAACGATCGTTATACGTGGCGTTCCAACAAAATCAACCATATCATCGATAGCCTCAGTCTCGCAGGCTGTTTGACGATACAGTGCCTCATTTTCACTATGTTTCAGTGCTTCCTGTATTACTGATTGCATTTCCGTCCCCTCAATGAGATTTCACATGCTATTATGCATCCGACATTCATTCCGGATGCTGTAGAATAGAGTTTATTACCGATTGTATATATAGTTATGGATGCACGTGGTTGCGGTTGGTGGGTTGCCAGAAAACCGAAGACATCACTTTACGCCGATTTTATTTGTGAAATATTCATTTAAAAACTCCAGATCGAATATATCGGCGATTTCTTCGCCTCCGGACACGGTGTACCCCACGCTGATATGCTCACGCATCTGTTTTCCAAGCGCACACGAGCAGAGTTCCGATTCAAGCAGATGCTTTGCCGATACATACCTTCGATGGATATCAACCATGTATTGCCCGTTCTCAATATAAACATTGGAAAATACATTGTTATTCGTGAACTTGCCTTTGAATCGTTCAGCATGTGCTCGCATGTAAGCGGGCGGTCCGACATGCCTTTTTAACGCTGGAAGTCCTCCTGACACGAGTTCGATCAATAACACAACGTTATCCCGGGTCTTGCTTATAGGCTGGATTCCTACGGCGCTTCCAAGCACTGTGAAGTCGTGTTCATCAAGCAAACCGATCACCGACTGTCGTAGCTTGTACAACTGTGGATAAGCGATGTCCTCAACCATATCAGGAATCTCGAACGATATTGCGAGCAGATCCGTACCTCTTGTATTCATCGCGGCGACGA
>DAOWIV010000003.1 GCA_030640725.1 Methanosarcinales archaeon
CTGTACGTACACATTCCGTTCTGCGACTCATTGTGTAATTTTTGCTGCTTCTATCGAGGTTTATTGGAGGAAACACAGGCTAACAGGTATCTGGACGCGCTCAAGAAGGAGATCGTGAGGTACTCTGATACTGAATATATCCGGTCCAGCTCCTTTGCATCGATCTACATCGGGGGTGGAACTCCAACTTCGCTCCGAACAGAACAACTAACAGACCTCTTAGCACTCTTAAAGGAGCGATTCAAGATCAGAAGTGATGCGGAAATCACTGTGGAAACAACCACGCACAACGCTGAAGGGGGTAAACTGGAAGCGCTCTACGAAAATGGCGTTAATAGGCTGAGTTTTGGCGTACAGACATTCAAAGACTCCATACGGAATATTCTCACACTAACAGACACGAGATCAGAAGTTATCTCTGTGATCCGTGCCGCACAGGAGATCGGGTTCGAGAACATCGATATCGATCTGATGTACAACCTCCCGGGACAGAGCATGGACGATTGGAAGATGGATTTACGTCAGGCAGCGGAACTGGAACTTGAGAGCATCAGTCCGAATCCATTGTTTGTTGCCAGAGGAACAGCGTTTGCAAAGCAGATCGCGGCAGGCGAGATACCTCCGACATCCGGCGATAAGACCGAGATTGATATGTATCTTCTTGCGATAGGTGAGCTGGAAAACGCGGGATATCGGCAGCAGAATCTCGTTCACTTCGTATTGCCAGAGAAAGAACATCTTTACGCGAGGATGCGTTTTGGGAGCCAGGACTGTCTCGCGCTCGGAACCTCTGGCGGAGGAATTCTCGGAGCATACCTGTACGGGAATGTGAGGGGCATAAATCGATATATCGAGAAGATCGAGAGCACAAACGCGGAATTCCCGGTCAACATCTGTGCGAAGCTCACTGCAGAGGAGCTGATGCACAAATATATAATATGGGGGCTTCATTCAACCGAAGTAAGCAAGAATGTGTTCAGGGAACTGTTTGGTGTGGAACTTACAGACGTATTTCCGGAGCAGATAGAGCGTCTTGAGAGGAGAGGCTTGATAGAGTCTGATGGATCGAAGATTGCGCTCACAACGGCTGGAAAGGTATGGTGCACCAATGTGGCTGAAGAATTCTGTCCTGAAAGGTATGTAACGATCTTTGAGAAGATGTTTGGAGACTAAAAATGGGATAAGTGATGTAAATGATACGGATCGAGAATGTATCCAAGGATCTTGGCGAATTCAAGCTGGATGACGCGACTCTGCACATCGATGAAGGCGAATATTTCATCATACTCGGTCCGACCGGCGCAGGAAAGACAATCCTCATCGAGACGATTGCAGGCATCTACCGCCCGGATAGCGGCAGAGTGTTTCTAAACGGGGCGGATGTAACGAACATCCTGCCGAAGGATCGGCAGATCAGCATGGTCTACCAGGATTATATGCTCTTTCCGCACCTGACTGTGGCAGGAAACATTGGGTTTGGGCTGCGTCAGAAAAAGATCGCCAAAAGCGAAATCATTGCAAAAACAAATAAAATTGCAGAGCTTCTTGGCGTTTCGCACCTGTTAAGCAGGTATCCGGGTACATTGAGCGGAGGGGAGAAGCAGAGAATCGCAATCGCACGGGCGGTTGTGACGGAGCCAAAGGTGCTGCTGTTAGATGAGCCGCTCTCTGCACTGGATTCTCGCACAACCGAACGGCTGCAGGCGGAACTTGCGCGAATACACGAGATCACAGGGACCACAACGATTCATGTGACGCACAGCTTTGGAGAGGCTTTCGCTCTTGGTGATCGGATCGCTGTGATGTGTGATGGGCGGATCATTCAGGTGGGTACGCCCGATGATGTCTTCAGAAGACCCAATTCCGAGTTCATCGCGGATTTTGTTGGTGTTGAGAATTTGTTTCGCGGAAAGTCGGTTGTCCATGACGACATCGCTGAGGTTCGCGCCGATGGAATATCGATGGTCTCAAGTTCACTTAAATCAGGAAACGTCTCGATCTCGATTCGACCCGAAGACATACTGATCTCGAAAAAGGAGATCGAAACGAGCGCAAGAAACTCATTTTGTGGGGAGATCACAGAGGTTAAGAATATGGGTGCAATCGTGAGAGTGATAGTTGATGTGGGCGTTCCCTTCGTGGTCGCGCTGACAAAGCAATCGTATGAGGAGATGGGACTTGCACGCGGCGCCCAAGTGTGCATCGTCTTCAAAGCGTCTGCGGTGCATCTGTTTTAGTGCACCACAATCTTCCTGCAACCAGGATGCTTTGCGACCGCCGTTTCCATGGTAGATAGTCTTATTTAAGATTGCTATCTCTAAAGTTCAAGTGCCACCCCCCGGAGACACGAACCACTGGAAGATCCTTTCATTGGGATCAGGTCCGATCCCGATCGGACATGCTGCGGAAGCACTGATTATGAAGCCCGGGTCTGCCCCGGGTCATCTGCCCTGCCTGCACGTTTGGGTGCTGGTTGCGAGACCATGGCAGGACGCGGGTGGTGCTGCGAAGAGTGAACCAGACCACTCAATCAAACAAAACATGGCATGAAAAGACATGCCTGAAGACATGAAAGAGGTATAATATGAAACACATAAAAACGATAACACTCGTACTTGTTCTTGCGCTTGCAATAGCATTCAGCGGGTGCGTGGACTCGAAATCCGGAGATTCTGCCGGAGGTCATGCGGACGAGGCAGGCAGCACCGCGGATACTGCCGCTGCCGCACACTATCTCGACCTGATCGATGTGGACTCGATGCATTATAAGGCAACGGCATTCGGCGATGAGAAGGACCCTGTCGTGATCGAGGAATGGCGCAAGAAATCAGGAGACCTCTGGCTCTTCAAACTTGTGGTGACCGATAGCCAGGAGCCTTATTCAGGTATTACCATTCTGCAAAACCCGGATGGGTTATACATGATCGGCGATGATGGCACCGCAATCAAGACTGCGGAATGCTCCAATGAAAACATCGGTTTCATGAATCCGTTCTGGGGTTATGGCTATTATGGCGATGATTCCACGTGGGATGATGCCTGGGTTGTAGACCGCAATGCCGAGTACCTGGGTCGCAAAGCGATCAAACTGGATTACAGTAAATTGTGGATGCTCCAGAGAGCACTCGGAGGCGAAGATCTCTCTTCGGAAAAAGCCGACCTCATCGTGGACAAGGAGACCGGGTTTACGCTGCTGCTTGACTGGGAATGGTCGCACGATGGCGAAACCGAAGGTGTGCGCTACGAAGTCACCGAGTTTGATGTGAACGAAAACATTCCTGACAGCACGTTCGATGTTCCGGAGAGTGCTGAGATCCTGGATATCACCGCGCTTGGCGGCATTGGTGAGCTTGGTGGTGGCGGAGGCAGTGGCGATGACGAGCTACCCCCCGGAGTGCCCCCGATACCACAGTTTCCTGAGTGATTAGCGACAACGATTCCGCAGGTGGCGGAAAAATGGGTTGCCATACAATTTGGCAGCCCGAATTCTTTTTTTATGGTATATACCCTATAGCGCCCAGTCACTCTACGCACCATTTCCATTTACGAAAAAGTATATCGCCATCCCCACCCGAAGGGCAGTTTTTACTCGATTTTTTGCGAAAAAATCGTTTTTATTGCCCGGATGCTGCGTGATATACAAGCCCAGGTTTCAGTTCAAGTCAGGTCCGCGTCCCCCCACCTGCTCCATCCGTACAACCTCGACTCCCGCCTCCTCAAAGAACTCAAGCGCACGGGAGTCAGGGTATGCCTGCGTAAAAACCACGCGGACGATGTTTGCGTTGATAATCATCTTTGCACAGAGCACGCACGGCTGGTGGGTGCAGTAGATCGTTGCGCCTCTGGTGCTCACTGCGTGCAGCGCAGCCTGGATGATCGCGTTCTGCTCGGCGTGAACCGCCCGGCAGACCTCATGCATCGTTCCTGATTCGATATTCTCCTGATCCCTGATGCAGCCGATGTCCAGACAGTGCTCGAGATTCCGGGGCGCGCCGTTGTAGCCTGTGGATATGATGCGTTTATCTCTCACGATAACCGCGCCTACGTTGTTGCGCAGGCAGGTCGATCTGGTCGCAACGACCTCTGCGATGTTCATGAAGTATTCGTCGAGTGTGGGTCTTGTGTCCATGGCAATCCCTATCCGAGCTTATCCACCAACTTGAGCAGGACGTGGGCGTCCCGGACCTTCTTCTGTGCCGCTTTCCTGCGAAGATCGTAATCATCCGGATATGCCCCCTGCCCGAGGTCTTTCAAATCCATAATAGCGCGTAAAAGTCCGGATGCCTCCTTGTACAGATTATTTGCCTCTTCTTCCGTTATATCTGCTTTTGCGATGGCAGCTTCGTCACATGACTCCTTCTTCTCAAGAGCGCTGATCAACGATTCGATCCCGGCAATCTCGTCATCAGTCAGTTCTTTTTTATTGATAAGTCGCCAGACCAGTTCGTGGAGCGGGATCTGCATGCCATCGATCTCGAAGACCGGCGGTATCTCCGCGCCGACCCACACCAGATAGCCGTGCAGCCTGTGCAGCAACCTGTCCCGCTCCACTGGCGAGAGTGTTTTGTGTACCATTATGATATTAGAGCCATATTATGGGATATAATGTTGTGGTATCGCAGTTCACAGATGCACATCTCGTCGGATAACCGGGTGCTCAGCGCTCGCCAGTCCACGTCAGCGCGCTTGCAAGCATGATCGCATTCGAAAGATTCGTTTTCACTCTTGACGTGTCCACAAACACCGGTTCCATGAGCACAGGTGCGCCAAAGCCGTTTCCGCCGCCAAGAAACGTCAGTGTGCGGAAGATCAGGTTTCCTGTGATCCCGTCGGGCGCAACAATGAAATTCGCATCCTTGATCGCGTCCTCGATCAGAATCCCGTAGTGCTTTGCATCGATTCCAAGCTCACGCAGCTTACCGCAGGTAAAATCGCCGTCGGCAAGGCTCCGGTCCACCAAGGCGCTCCTGCCAACGTCCTCGAACCGCCCTCCGGAAAGAACCGCCACCCGCAGACGGATTCCAAATTTTGCAGCGATGTATGATACGCTTTTACAGATTAACTCGATCTTATCGTCCCGCGAATTGCCTTCGTCGATTCCGACCGGCGCAAGGAAAAAAGGTACACCATCCGCGGTTGCGAGGAGGGCGAGCCTCTGCAACGCGGGAACCCCGAACACATCCCTGAGGTGGCTAAGGGTCTTTGTGGCGCTGAGCGTGCCTCGTACGGCGGCATCGATGCGCCCGCCTGCAAGCTGCCGCACCAGTTCGAGTTCCGGGTTTTCAGAAGAAACGGTTCCAAGATCGGTGTCGATTGTGTGCATCTGTTCAGCCTTCCCGATCAGCACGATATCGGCAAACTCAGAAGCGCTCGTGATATCTGCGAGCACAGACTCGTTGAGCGCATCTGCGGCAACGCCTACGCCTACGCCGACACGCGCTCTGCTCACCCTCGCGCGGTTCGCAATCTCATCAAGCAGATTCATGAATGAGTATTGTAGTGGCATGTTCAATAAAATTGCCCCGCGTGGGACCCGGGAAAAATCTATCCGGATCAGGTATCCCCTCCCGCACTCCGGGCTATACCGGGGAATCACAAAAAACTGATGCGGTTTGGTATAGCGTTGCTGCCGCTTACGCGAAATTCGTGGTTTTGCCGGGTGCCCGCCATAGCTGTGAACAATAGAATATATACCACACCGATCAACTACCCGCCATACATAGAGCCTATATATTTATTTGGAAAAACTATATATGCCCCACCTGCACATACTACCGCGGTGACATTCAAATGGAAAAACCACACATAACACACAGTTTTTCGTCACGTACGGTCGTGACGACGCTTATCCTGACTGTTGTAGTGGTCACAGCATCGCTGCTTGGATCAGGTTGTATCGGCAGTGATGATGACGCTTCTTCATCATTGCAATTGCAGATCGCAGGCTCGACAACCGTTCTTCCGATAGCAGAGGAATGTGCTCGTGTATACATGGAGGCGCATCCTGGCAGCCAGATCTATGTGTCAGGAGGCGGCTCCTCACACGGCGTAAAGTCGGTTGCCGACGGCACGGTGGACATTGGAGATGCATCACGTGACATGAAAGATTCTGAGAGGGCGTCATACCCGAATCTTGTGACTCATGGCATTGCAAAGGATGGTGTCGCCATCGTCGTCCATCCATCTAACCATGTCGGCGATCTCACGATGGAACAGCTACAGGGCATCTACACCGGCGAGATTACAAACTGGCTGGATGTCGGAGGCGAGGACGCAGGGATCATGGTGGTTTCAAGAGAGGAAGGCTCAGGGACAAGGGATTGCTTCGAGGCTTCCGTTCTGAAACCCATCAAAACAGAAGTCACGGATTACGCGATCATTCAGGATTCGAATGGGAAGGTGCGAACAACCATCGCTGGAAATGAGCATGGGATCGGATTTTTGTCCCTTGGATACGTCGATTCCGATATTAAGGCTGTGAGACTCGATGGCACCGATCCCACCGTCGAGAATATCCGAAGCGGCGAGTACGCAATCTCAAGAACGCTTCTAATGATCACGGATGGCGAGCCGGACGCTGATGAGCAGGCGTTCCTCGATTTTGTGCTCTCGAGTGAGGGACAAGGGATCGTTTCAGAGGTGCACTTCATACCGGTCTCGGAGTGATGAGTGCGAGTGAGAGTGATTACGTGACACGGATCGTGCATCTTTCGGATATCCACGTATCAAGTGCCCACTTTCTCGCTGATGTTGCAGAAAGCGTGGTAGAGGGCATAAATGAGATCGCTCCGGATATCGTGGTCGTGACCGGGGATTTGACCCAGAACGGCTCTTATCCCGAGTTTGCAGGTGCAAAAGAGTTGATTGGCAGGATCGATTGCGAAAACAAGGTGATTGTTCCCGGAAATCACGACTCAAGAAACGTCGGGTATCTGCTCTTCGAAGATCTCTTCGGAGCACGGTCCACGTGTCACGCATCTTCCGGCGTCACGGTCGTCGGGGTGGATTCGTCCCAGCCCGACATCGATGACGGGCATGTTGGCAGGGATCTGTATGACTGGATTGCGAAGAGTTTTGAGACGGACGGTTTCAAGGTCTTCGCGCTCCACCATCACCTGATCCCGGTTCCGATGACAGGCAGGGAGGAGCAGATTCCCGTGGATTCAGGCGATGTGCTTGAACTGCTCGACAGGTGCGGCGTCAATCTTGTTCTCTGTGGGCACAGGCATGTGCCCTGGGTCTGGCGGCTGAATGACATGTTTGTGGTAAATGCGGGAACCGCATGTTCAAACAAGATCAAGGCGAGAACGACGCAGTGCTACAACTTAATCGAGATTGATGAGAGGGCTTTGCGGATTTACCGGGTGCTTCCGAGCGGTGAGCAGGAACTGGTCGCTGATCAGGTTATGCCACCATGATGGGGGCTCCAATACTACAACATGGTCAATCGAGATCGGAAAACGTGCAGATCTGCTGGGGCTTCCTGTTGTGGCATGCACGATTGTGGGCGGGGAGGTCGTGTATGCGGCAGGCGGTGTGAGATGATAAGGATTGGCGCGGCGCTGGATCTCCGTTTCGGTAAAGACACGCTACAATTCCTGGATTTTCTGTATTCGAATGGATTTGACCATATCGAGGTCAGAAAGGACAACGATTACGTCTATGGAACGGCGGACCCTGCCCTCCTGGGGCGGGTTCTCTCTGAATACGATTTCACGATCTCGTACCACGCTCCGAGCCGGGAATTCAACCTTGCGAGCGTGAACGAACGAGTAAGAGCGTCCTGCGTCGCCCAGGTGATCCGGATAGGCAAGTATCTGCAAGAGGTCGGTTCAAAGGCGGCATGGGTGAATATACACGCGGGACACATTCCGGAGCAGTACCATGAACGAGTCACTGCAAAGGCTGAAGAGAACATGCGGGCATCACTGGATGAGATTGCGGTGGCTTATGAGGATCTGGATACAGGACTCCTGGTTGAGAACGACAGTTTTGAGAGGCACATAACTAAATTCGGGTTGCGCCCTAAAGAGATTCAGGATATTCTGAACCGGCATCCGGGTTTTGGCATGACCTTTGATATCGGTCATGCCCACCACTCGGGCATCCCGCCTGAATGGTTCATCGAACGTATGGGGTGCAAGATCGAGGTTGCACATCTGCATGACAACAACGGCGTGTATGATGAACATCTCGCACCCGGTAGGGGTTCTGTCGATTTCGAGGGTGTCCTCTGCCAGCTTGATTTTTGCAGCACGTATGTGCTTGAGATGAAGACGTTACCGGATGTTATCTCGGGCAAGGAGTTTATCGAATCGCTGGGGCTTATGAAATGACAGAAAAAGACAGTCAAATCGAAAGCCGTGACTTAAACCTCTGGTACGGTGATGCGCAGGCGTTAAAGAACGTCTCGATGAATGTACCAGAGAACAAAGTCACCGCCGTGATCGGTCCGTCCGGATGCGGCAAATCCACATTCATCAGATGCATCAACCGGATGAACGACCTGATAAAGGACTGCCGCATCACTGGCGAACTGCTCTTCGGTGGCAGGAACATCTACGACCGTGATGCGGATGTGGTAGCGATACGGAAGAAAATCGGGATGGTCTTCCAGAAGCCAAATCCATTTCCGATGTCGATCTATGACAACATCGCTTATGGTCCCCGCGTTCATGGCATACGCGATAAACATGAACTGGACAATGTCGTTGAGATGGGGCTCAAATCTGCTGCGCTCTGGGACGAGGTGACTGGCAAACTCGACGTATCCGCGCTCGATCTGAGCGGCGGGCAGCAGCAACGGCTCTGCATCGCACGAACGCTTGCAGTAAAGCCTGACGTGATACTCTTTGATGAGCCGTGCAGCGCGCTTGACCCGATATCGACTGCCAAGATAGAGGACTTGATCGGCGAGTTAAAACGCGACTACACGATCATAATCGTGACACACAACATGCAGCAGGCAGCAAGAGTGTCTGATTACACAGCGTTCTTCCTGCTCGGCGAGATGATTGAGCTTGGAAAGACGAAGCAGATCTTTGAAAATCCGGAGAAGAAGAGTACCGAGGATTATATCACAGGCAGGTTTGGATAGGGTGATAAGGAGGGATATAAATGGTTCAAAAACAATACCACACGGAACTTGTAAATGTACAACAGAATGTTTTGAGACTTAGCAAACTGGCAAATGCAGCGATCAAAGGCTCGGTTGGGGCACTGCAGGATCATGATGTTGAACAGGCAGAGGCTGTAATAAAAGGCGATGCAGGGATCGATGATCTTTCTGCAGAGATTGAGACCCTCTGCATGAGGCTTCCTGCACTGAAGCCGCCAGTGGCCCGGGATCTGCGAATGATCGAGGCTGTGATCAGGATCAATCTCGATATCGAGCGGATGAGTGACCTTGCTGTGGATATTGCAAAGATTGCAATTGCAACCAATGATGCGAAACACGTCAAGCCCCTGATCAACATTCCCATAATGGCTCACATAGCATGCGAGATGCTGGACGACGCACTGCTTGCATTTGGTGAGTCGAACTCCGATTTGGCTTACGAGATCGCGAAGCGTGATGATGAGATCGACGCATTGTTTGACCAGCTCAGGCGGGTGTTACTTACATTTATGGTTGAGAATCCGGGAAAGATCGGTAATGCATCACATCTGACGTCTGTGGCGCAGCATCTTGAGCAGATCGGAGATCATGCCAGCAATATCTGCGAAAGCGTGGCGTACATGGTAACAGGTTATAGGGTGAAGTTGAACTGAGGGTTGCTATGGAGACAAGAAAGGTGCAGGTGACCGGGAAATCGACCTACATCGTCACGCTACCGAAGAGATGGGCTGTCGATTCGGGATTGGTTGCCGGATCGCTGGTCAGGGTCTCATATCAGGACGATGGGTCGATTGCGATCATACCGCCAGCATACGAACCCGACCCTCCCGCGAAGCGATTGGAACTTGAGGATAAGAGTATGGATGCGATCATGCGGGACATTATCGGTGCGTATGTGATGGGATACCAGTCCATCGAGATGCAGGCGGATCATATTCCGAAAGAGGTGAAGCGGGAGATAAAAAGGACATGTCATAATTTGATTGGGGTTGAGGTGGTCGAAGAGACCGATACAAGGATCGTGATCCAGGATCTCCTTGCCACCGGGGAATTCACGATAGGAACCGGGCTTAAACGGATATCCTCGCTTGTAGTTCTGATGCTCGATGGCGTTATCAATTATTTGAGAACGGAAGACTGCGAATACTTAAGAGAAGTCATCTCAAGGGATGATGATGTTGATCGGATGTATCTGCTGATCTCAAAGCAGTTCATCGATCGGTTGAATCCGGGCAGGGCATCAAAGATGGAGAACCTGAGCCTCATCGAGTCGTTCTATTATCGGCTGGCAGCAGGAAATCTCGAGCGGATTGGTGATCATGCGGTCAAGATCTCTGATACGTTTAGTCACACTGGTATGCCGGATGCTGCACTCCGCATCAGGGAATCTGTTAAGGTTTCGCAGAATCTCGTTTCAAGCAGCATTGAATCGCTCAGGAAATCGGATGCATCTCTTGCAAATGAGGTTCTGGCCGGAAATGATATGGCAAAGGAACGGTTATTAAAGTCGATGGCTGCCACCACAGCCACTCCCTCGTCGGAAATCGTCTTTGACAGTCTCAGCCGGACGGGAGATTATGCAACAAATATCGCAGAACTTGCAATCGATCTATCGCAACTATAGGGCGATTCCGCTTGTCCTCTCTGCTGCGGTTGTAATCGACTACGCGCTCACATTCTACCTTGCGGGTAGCATCGAGAGGATTCTTAAGTACGAATACAGTCCGACTCTTGTTTATGCGGTCGAACACGGCGTTGTACTTCCGTATCTCATGTTTACGGTCTTCTTTTACTACGCTGCCGGGTATATCGTGCTGAAATGCCTCGCAGATTCGAAGATATACCCGATCGGCGTCTACATCATCCTCTTGATGAGTATCACGCATGTTCTTGGCGGGCTGTCGTGGTATGTCCTCTCTGCATGGTACTCGAATACGGTGCTTGCGCTCTCGCTCACCTCTGTTATGGTCACGATCACCGTCTTTGGGTATGAGATTCTCAGGCAGGTATGCTTTTCATGTATCTATATAGTTTATATGTGCAAGGCTTATCAAGAACCAAAATGAGAGTCTAAATCATGAAAACGATCATAAGTATGCTGGCTGCAACGATACTGGCGCTGTATACGTTCTGTTCGGTCTGCTGGTATGCACCATCCGGTATATTCGATTCGGTCATGCCGTTTGTCTTTGTTGCGCTCTTTGCGTATCTTCTGGCAGTATATGTCCTGTACAGACACCGATGCAGGGTGCGGGCGTGAGTGGTGGTTGTGGCAAGGATCGTGATATTCTCGCAGACAATAGACTCGAATATGTTCGTCTGAAGTCGCTTTAATCATCAACTACGAGTAACTCGCTTGAGATTTTTCCATCAATCTTTAGAGCTTTTAATATAATTTTTTCTTTTGCTGTAGTATCAGCTTGTTTTAAATTTTGTATTGAAACCCCAACCTCTCTTATTATTTCTAAAGAAGGAATAGGAAGATTTCGAATTTCGGAGGCATTGACCTGAGTACTCCCGTTTGTAATTTGGAAATATCTGTTGTATAGCTTTGAATTCAATAGGGTTGCGATGCCATACACATCATCTTTGGTCAATTCATCATCTCTTTTATATATATAATTTATATGATTCTCAATTCCAATAAAATC
>DAOWIV010000046.1 GCA_030640725.1 Methanosarcinales archaeon
ATAATGCTCAATCACGTCCTCTTTTGACACGAGATCAAGTTTATTGTGAACGATTACGATGTTTTCGATTCCAATGATATCAAGCGCCATCAGATGTTCCCTTGTCTGTGGCTGCGGGCATGGTTCATTCGCTCCGATCACGAGCACTGCCCCATCCATGATGGCAGCGCCTGATAGCATAGTAGCCATCAAGGTCTCGTGACCAGGCGAATCAACAAACGAGACCGTGCGCAGTTCCTCGGTTGCTGCGCCGCAATGCTGGCATTTCTTTTCTACGGTATAACACAGCGGCTCTTCGCATTTCGGACATCGCCTGAAGGTGACATCTGCATAGCCCAATCGTATCGAGATGCCTCGTTTAAGCTCCTCGCTATGCTGATCCGTCCACACCCCGGAGAGCGCGCTTACGAGCGTGGTTTTTCCATGATCGACATGCCCGACCATGCCGATGTTAACACAGGGCTGTTTCAATCGTTTATATCCTCCGGAAACTTCTGTACCATACTATCCGCGGCGGTTATAAGAAACTTGTGGGTAAAAGATGCTATGCGAAAACGACCGAGTTCATTCAAAATCGCCCCACTCCCGGATCGCGTATTGTAACTACACGCCCCCAGGCTCCGGGACAAAAATTCACGCGTGCTCCTGCCTGCGCCAGTGCGGCACAACATCACCCATAAAAACCGCGTTTACACCGGTGCTAAAGATAGCTTGCCACCAACTGGAAAATAAGACCGGACCCCGGAACTCATGTCCGGGGCAGATGGGGATGGGGTGGCAATTTGGGGCAACTGCCGCCCAGAGTCTACTTAGCCACCTTGACCATGCACGGTCTGATCACCTTCGATTTGTATTTGTACCCGCGCTGCAATTCCTCCACAACGGTATCGCTTGCAACGTCGCTCTGCACCCTGACAACGGTCTCGTGCAGGTGCGGATCAAAGGTCTCGCCGACCGCCTCGATGGGTACAACATCCTCCTTTTCCAGCACATCCCATAACTGCTGGAAAATCATCTCTATTCCTTTTTTAACGGCACTCACATCATTGTTTTGCTGGACCGAATCAAGAGCGCGATCAAAATTATCAACCACGTCAAGCAGTGATAGAATAATCTCTTCATTCGCATATTCAATCGAGTCTACCGTTTCTTTCGCGGTCCTCTTCTTGTAATTTGCAAAATCTGCCTGAAGCCTCTGTAATTGTGCGAAACTCGAGTCTGCTCGCTTTTCACACTCTTCGAGACGCTCTTTTAGCTGTTGCAACTCTTGCTGCAGTTCGGCATCAGCATCCTCTTCGATCACCTCATGAGCCTCTTCGTGGGTCCCGGCATCCGTGCAATCGATATCAAGCCCAGTCATAGTCGTGTGGTGCTTGACCTGGTTTCGGAGTCAGTTCCTTGCGCGCAGTTGCAAATATATCATCGATCTTGAGAATCATGGTTACAGCATCAGTGGCGGATTTCAGGGACTGGGTTTTCACGCGAAGAGGTTCGACGATACCCTGCTCATACATATCCACGACCTCGCCGCTGTACACGTCGATACCGGACGAGAGGTTACCGTCAACATGTTTCGCCTTAAGTGTGGTCAACATATCCTCAGCGTCAATCCCGGCATTGTCTGCAAGCGTGTATGGGAGTGTTTCCAGTGCATCGGCAAACGCATTCACCGCAAGCTGCTCCTTACCGCCAATGGTTGCGGCATACTTCCTGAGACGCAGCGAAAGCTCGATCTCACATGCGCCGCCACCAGCCGTAATCGTACCATCCTTGACAACATCTGCCACGACCCGCAGCGCATCGTTCAGCGCGCCTTCGACGGTGTTTACAACGTGCTCGGTACCGCCGTGTGCGACGATGGAGACGGTCCGCGGTTTCTCGCAACCCGTTATGTACATCAGTTCATCGTCTTCGCTACCCTTTTCCTCAACAAGACCGGCTGCGCCGAGATCGCTCTCTTCGACATCCACAATGTTGGAGATGATGGTTGCACCGGTTGCCCGCGAAATCGCCTCCAAATCGGCGTCTTTGACCCGCGCAACTCCGAGTATCCCGCGTTTGATAAGATAACCCTGCGAAGACTCGGTTATGCTTTTGGCAGTAAACACGACGTTTGTACCAATGTTGTAGAGACTATCGATGTCTGATTTAATGGCAGCCTCCTCCCCCTCGTAAAATCCCTTCAACTGGTCCGGAGAAGTTATTTTGACTTTATCTTTGCTTTTTCCGCCGGGCATTACACCAAACTTTCGGTATTCTATGCTGGATGTTAACAGCGCTATACGCGCATTCTCGACGCGTTTTGGCATGGCATCGTTCACGCGAGACTTTTCAAGCACTATACCAGTTATCAGTTCAGTGTCCTCGATGCGCTTGCTAACACTCGCCTCGACCCTGATGTCGTTGAAGACATCGGCGATTCCGTCTTCCGCTACCGCCTGCACCGCCTGCACACACAGGGGTGCCAGGGCAGATCCTTCCTGCACCTTGCCAACCATCGCGGTCGTTGCAATGTTCTGCAGGATATCTGTGTTATCCGGTGCCACATCGGTTGCAAGTTCGCTCAGTATCTCCTGCGATTTGCCCTCTGCCAGTTTGTATCCTGCAACGATGGTCGTTGGGTGGATACCCTGATCTACCAGGTTGCCTGCTTTCTTCAGCAGTTCCCCTGCAAACATCACAGCGGCGGTCGTGCCGTCACCTGCTTCCTTTTCCTGCGTGGTCGCCACGGCGACGATCGTCTTTGCGCTTGGATGCTGAACATCGATCTTGCGCAGAATGGTCTCCCCGTCATTGGTGATTGCAACATCTCCTGCAGCATCGACCAACATTTTATCCATACCGCTTGGACCGAACGTCGATTTTACTGTATTTGCCACCGCCATGGCAGCAGTGATATTCATGTGTATCGCGTCCTTCTTCTGTACGCGCTCTTTACTTGGATCTATTACGACTATTGGTTGAGTTATCTGTCCAGCCATTCGGAACCTCCATAATTGGTATGATTTAACTGATAGTACTTCTATAAAAGGATTACGAGGGATGAGCACCCGAACCGAACCGTTCCAATATGGGAGGTTTATGCGAGCGGGCACATGGAGGGAGGGGGGAGGGGGGAATTGGGGGAATGTGGTAAAAAAGTTATTTTCCCGCTCGCATAAATAACAATTAG
>DAOWIV010000081.1 GCA_030640725.1 Methanosarcinales archaeon
AAAGGCGTCGATCTTGGCGAGTATGGGATCTCAGGCGATGTATCTGACCTCGAGATGATCTCGCTGATCCGGGTCCCGGATATGGGCGAGTTTCCTGCCATCGAGGCGGTGGACAAACTCGGCGTGAGCGACCAGTCAGACCCGCTCGCTGAACAGGCTACGAAGCTTGTGTACCGAAAGGAGTTTCACAGTGGGGTACTCAAGGAAAACACAGGAAAGTACTCTGGAACCGATGTTTCAAAGATAAAAGATGTTTTAACCCGTGATCTGGTCGAACAAGGTCTTGCAGACATCTTCTACGAGTTTAGCGAACTGCCTGTCGTATGCAGATGCGGGACAACATGCGTCGTGAAGATGGTGAAGGACCAGTGGTTTGTCAACTACTCAAATCCGGAGTGGAAAGACCGGGTATACGCCCATCTCTCTGATATGCAGATCATTCCTGCCGAACTGCGCGTTGAATTTGAGAATAAGATCGATTGGCTCAAAGACAAGGCGTGCGCCCGCAGAAAAGGACTCGGGACAAGGTTGCCATGGGACAACGAGTGGCTGATTGAGTCTCTTGCCGATTCAACGATCTATATGTCGTATTACATCATCTCAAAGTACCTTGACCGGGTAGACGTTGATCAACTGACGCCCGCGTTCTTTGATTATGTGCTGCTCGGGAAAGGAGATGCCCACAACCTGCCAATCAATGAAGATCTTGCAAAACAGATACGTGCTGACTTAGAATATTGGTATCCGGTTGATATCAGGTCGTCCGGGAAGGATCTGGTCCCGAACCACCTTCTGTTCTTCCTGTTTCACCATGTAGCAATCTTCCCGAAGGAAATGCTCCCCAGAGCGATCGCTGTCAACGGTTTCGTCTCTCTCGAAGGAGAGAAGATGAGCAAGTCGAAGGGACCGCTGCTCACGATGAAACATGCTGTTACAGAGTACGGGGCGGACGTTACAAGGTTGTACATCCTTGGCACAGCCGAACACACCCAGGATGCGGATTGGCGGTCCGAGAGTGTGAAAAACAATCAGAAACAGGTTGAAAAATTTTATAATCTTGTATACCGCGTTATCACTGATCCGAAGGCTGATGAACCACCAAAGATCATCGATAAATGGATGATGAGCCGGCTTCAACACCGGATTTCTGAAACGAGAGACGCTCTTGAGGTGCTCCGCACGAGACACGCACTCCAGAACGCGTTCTACCTGTTGATGAACGATCTGAAATGGTATCAGCGCAGAGGCGGCGTTTCATCCCTGAAAGATGTTATGCATGTCTGGATCAGGTTGATGGCTCCGTTCATGCCGCATATCTGCGAGGAACTGTGGAAAAGGATCGGAGAGGAAGGTTTTGTCTCGCTTTCAAAATACCCTGCGCCGGATCCGGGTTTGATCGATAGACGTGCCGAACGAGCAGAAGAACTGGTCGAGAGCACGCTTGATGACATCGAGGAGATCATCAGGGTGACCTCGATGAAACCGGAGCGAATAACACTGTTCACAGCCCCGATCTGGAAGAATACGGTGCTTGAGCAGGTTCTTCTGGCAAGTCGGGCTGGAAAACTTGATATGGGCACTCTGATGAAGGAATTGATGCAGGATCCCGAAATCAAGAAACATGCACGGGATGTTCCGAAGTTTGTGCAGCAGTTGATCAAGGATGTGCGGACATGGGACGATGTGCAGGTTGATAACCGTCTCGATGGACCGGATGAGCGCGCCGTGCTTTTCGAGGCACGTGAGTTCTTTGAGCGGGAACTCGGGTGCGCAGTCGGGGTGCTGGATGCTGATGCTGCCGATGCTGCCGGAGACGATCTTGATCCACGGGGCAGGCGGAAGTTTGCAGAACCGGGCAGACCTGCGATTTATGTCAAGGACGCGCGAACTGAAGCGATATCGTGACCGAACGCGCAGCGGGTGCACTGGAATTACCGGAAATGCGAAATTGTTGCTTGCCTGTGTATTGCAAGCGTTTTCAGACCGTGCCCGCGAATATATACTTCACACCGCCACAACCTCTGGCTTTTCAAAGCCCTGAAACCGTCGTTTGGCAGATACCTGCATTCTTGTTTACAGGCAACGATTTGTTTTATTTCGCCAATAAAAATGCTGAAAACGAGATACCAGAGAGCCGTGCATCTATTCCCCCGGCATTCCACAGGTGCCAAAAGAACATTTTATGTACATTACGCACATACCCCTCATACGTTAAACGCGAATAACAGGAGATGATCAGTAATGCAAATGGCACCCCAGATGGGGTATGATCGTGCAATAACCGTGTTCAGTCCGGATGGAAGGCTTTTCCAGGTAGAGTATGCCAGAGAGGCAGTGAAGAGAGGTACAACAGCGTTAGGGATCAAAACAGCAGAGGGTGTTGTATTGCTGGTTGACAAACGGATTACAAGCCATTTACTCGAATCCGAATCCATCGAGAAGATTTTTCAGATCGATCAGCATGTTGGTGCAGCGACATCGGGACTGGTTGCGGATGCACGTGCGTTGATAGACCGTGCGCGTGTAGAGGCGCAGGTCAATCGACTGTATTATGATGAGCCAATCGGGGTAGAGACTCTTGCAAAGAAGATCTGCGACCACAAACAGACATATACGCAGTTTGGCGGTGTGCGCCCTTATGGCACGGCTCTTCTGATCGCAGGGGTGGATGATCACCGGGCAAGGCTGTTTGAGACTGACCCAAGTGGTGCGTTGCTTGAGTACAAGGCAACTGCGATTGGCGCGGGCAGGGCAAAGGCGATGGAGATTTTTGAGAAAGAGTATACGGACGATATCAGTATGGAGGGTGCAATCCGTCTTGGATTGGTGGTGCTGCATCATGTTTCTGACGCCAAGTTCACGGTCGATACGATTGAAGCAGGATCAGTGATGCTTGAGGATCGCACATTCAAAAAAATCGAAAAGGATGTGCTCGCGCAGTATGTCAAGGAGATTGCCGAGGAATTTAAGGGTCAGGAACCGGAGACGGAAGACACCGGTGAATAGCCATGGTCACACTTGATAACGCGATCACAGCACGACTGAAACGGGGCGGCAAGCACTTTGAGGTGCTGGTTGATCCCGCACTGGCATTACGCGCTCGCAAAGGGGAAGAAGTTGACCTATCCGAGATGCTTGCAGTTGAGGACGTGTTTGAAAACGCGAGTCGTGGCGAGCATCAGAGCAGTGAAGAGTTGGAGAAGACTTTTGACACAACCGACATCCTTGCAGTCGCCGAGCACATCGTAAAGCACGGAGAGCTCCATCTCACAAAAGAGCAGCGCAAGCAGATCATCGATGATAAGCGGAGACAGGTGGTAAGTGCCATCGCAGCGGGAGCGTTTAATCCACAGACAAAGGCGCCGCACCCACCCGCAAGGATAGAAAAGGCGATGGAAGAGGCAGGTATCCATATCGATCCGATGAAGGGCGTTGACGAACTGGTGAACACGACGATGAAGGCGATCCGCCCGATCATCCCGATCAGGTTTGATACTGTCGAGATCGCGGTCAATGTCCCAGCCGACTATGCTGCAAAATCGTACGGCGAGATCACCGGTTTTGGTGAACTGCAAAAGGAGGAATGGCAGTCGGACGGATCATGGATCGGTGTTATCAAGATTCCTGCAGGCATGCAACTCGATTTTTACGGTCTTGTAAACCGCGTAACCAAGGGCGGTGCCGAGACCAGGCTTCTGAAATAGAAACGGTAAGGAAAGATAAAGGTAGTAATATGGGAAAGAGAATTGTTATTCCGGGTGATCTTTTATCTGATGACATAAAGGTGTCAGGCAGCGGCACTTACGTCGCTGATGGGACTGTGCGTGCCGCATTGTACGGGCTCATGAACAAGGGGGACCGCTACATCAGCGTGATCCCGCTCGCAGGCAAGTACATCCCACAGCCCAGCGATCGTGTGATCGGAGTTATAACCGAGTTTACATATTAGAACCGGATCGTGGATATCAACTCACCTTATGATGGTTTGCTAGATATATCCCAGTATCCGCGACGGATC